>JADLFD010000730.1 GCA_020845805.1 Verrucomicrobiales bacterium
CGAATCGAGCTGGGAAAGACCTATCCCGAACCCATCGTCCGGCACACTGCGGCGCGCATCGCCGCCTTGGAGGCTTTCTCGAAGATTCGTCCTGCCGACGGTCCCCCGGTATCCCCAGCTTGAAAAGTGAGGGGCGTCCGGGAGGAACGGGTTTTGTCCGGTCACGAGCTGTCGGTTTGGATAACGTTCTTTCGAAGTTCGCGTGCCGTGTAGAGCCCCCCTTCCGCCAGGTGACTCATACGCCGCGCTCCCGATCGGCGGCGCGGACTAAAGCGGCGTCGATAGTAGCGGAAGAGGGATTCAACCCACGGCCGAGTGCCGAGAAACACTCCTTCGCAAAAATAGCGGACACGGCAGTGCACGTACTCGATGAGAGGGAGCTTTCCACGGTGCTGGATCACCTCCCGGATGGCTTCGAGTGGGAGGGTGGCTCGGAGGGTTCTTCCGTCGGGGCCGATCGATTCACGGGACGGATCGGCCTGGCGGTACAGATGCATCCGGTAGTGCTCCAGGGCGAGAGGGACATCCGGGGCGTCGTGGGGACAAAGAATTTTGGCGAGGCGTTGCAGGCCACGGCGGGCGGTGGGATCCCCGGCCATCGCGGATCCGTAGCCACTCCAGGAGTATTCCTTGGGGTCCGTGGTGAGGCCGGCACGAACCGGGTTCAGATCGATGTAGGCGGCCATGGCGGCCAAGGCTCGTCCCGCACCTTCCACGAGCACGCTTCCGAACCGGCCCTCCCAGAGGGTTCCGCGGCGTCCTTGTCGCCGGTTATGCCACTGCGTAAACCGTTGTTTGATGGCTTTGATGAACTCCGAGACGTTCCAGAGGCGTCGTGCCACCGTCGCGCACCACTGCGCTTCTCCGTTACGATTCTCTTGCGCGCGGTAGATTTCGACGACCTGTCGATGATGGGGCGCCGGCGAACTGCCGGTCAGTCGATCGAATCGAGCGAGAAGTTCATCTGCGGTGGGCAGGGTATCGGGCGGGCGCGGTACCGCGACGAGGATGTGAAAGTGGTTGGACATCACGCAGTAGGTCAGGACCTGCACCCCGCAGAAGGCCTCGTATTCCCTCATCAGGTGCCGAAATTCCGACCGTTCTGCTGGGCCGAGGATCCGTTGACCTTCCAAGATTCGGGAGAAGCAATGGTAGTAGGCTTCCTCCCACTCTGGCGGGGCATAGTTCCGGGGCTGGCTCATGGGCGATGGTGCGGATCCGGTTCGTCGGTGTGTTCCAGAGGGGAAACGTGTGGATGAGGCCAAATCTTGCGGCAGAAATGTGATCTGGCCGTGGTCCGTATTCCAGAATCTGGACGTGAAGCGTGTCACCTCCGGCTTGCTATTGGCTTCCCTCAATCCCTGGAGATCATCTTTCCACGAGGTCTGTCCTCGGTGCGGGCAAAGGTTGTTCTTTCGCGAGGTGCGGGGATGGTCCCCTACCCAGGCCATGCGGTTCGTCCTTCCCGGGTCAGCTGGAAACGTCAGGACTCCTTTTTTAATGGTGACCAGAGGATAACGCCACGAAGGACAGACCTCGGGGCAGTTTGCGCCGGAAAGGACAGGGCTTGGTGCAGAGATCCTGGTCAGTCCTGGATTCCGAGGTCATAGGGGGATCGAGGGAACGGAGGTCGCGTGCCCCGCGCATCATGGGCCCGCCTCGACCAAGGGTGCGTGGGGTCGGGACGGTTGGAGTGACACCTCGGGCGTTGGTGGCAAGTAGGATGCAGATCATCTTTTCACGAGGTCTTTCCTCGGTGCGGGCAGCGTGCCCCGCGCATCATGGGCCTGCCTCGACCAAGGGCGCGTGGGGTCGGGACGGTTGGAGTGACACCTGGGCGTTGGTGGTAAGTAGGATGCAGATCATCTTTCCACGAGGTCTGTCCTCGGTGCGGGCAAAGGTTGTTCTTTCGCGAGGTGCGGGGATGGTCCCCTACCCAGGCCATGCGGTTCGTCCTTCCCGGGTCACCTGGAAACGTCAGGACTCCTGTTTTGATGGTGACCAGGGGATAACGCCACGAAGGACAGACCTCGGGGCAGTTTGCGCCGGAAAGGACAGGGCTTGATGCAGAGATCCTGGTCAGTCCTGGATTCCGAGGTCATAGGGGGATCGAGGGAACGGAGGTCGCGTGCCCCGCGCATCGTGGGCCCGCCTCGACCGAGGGCGCGTGGGGTCGGGACGGTTGGATTGACACCTGGGCGTTGGTGGCAAGTAGGATGCGGCACCGATGATTTCCCCTGATCGTGGCCGCTTTGCCTACGTGTGGCTTTTGCGCTGCTTACTGCTGACGTCGTGGATCGGAGCCTCGATGGCAGGGCTGGCTGCCGAGGTCGGCGGCAGCGTCGAGGAGCGGCTATCGCGTTTGGAGACGACGGCGCGTCAAGCGGGTGCGATCAACATGGGGGACAACGCCTGGATGTTGGTCAGCTGCGCGCTCGTGCTCATGATGACCGCGCCCGGACTGATCCTCTTCTACGGAGGCTTGGTCCGACGGAAGAACGTGCTCGCGACCATGATGCACAGCCTGGTCTTGATGGGCCTGGTTTCCGTGTTGTGGGTGGTCTTTGGGTATGGAGTCGCATTTGGCGAGGGTAATGCGTGGTTCGGCAACCCCCTTAGCCATGCGTTCCTGGAAGGGGTTGGAATGGCACCCAATCCGGATTACGCCCCGACCATCCCGCATCAGACATTCATGCTCTTTCAGATGATGTTCGCGATCATTACGCCCGCGCTGATCAGTGGTGCGGTGGCCGAACGGATCAAATTCAGCGCCTTCCTGCTGGTGATGGTCCTGTGGGTTTCGCTGATCTACTTCCCGCTGGCGCACATGGTTTGGGGCAAGGGCGGTTGGTTCAACTGGGCGTTAGGCGGAACCCTTCCCGTGCTCGATTTCGCCGGGGGCACCGTGGTCCATATCAGCTCGGGAGTCTCGGCGCTGGTTTTTGCCGTCATGCTGGGTCGGCGCGACGGCTATCCTCGCGAGCCCATGCCGCCCCATAATGTGGTGTTGAGCCTGGTTGGAACAGGGTTGCTCTGGGTGGGTTGGTTTGGATTCAACGCCGGGAGCGCGCTTTCCGCCAACGAACTGGCCACCCGTGCGTTTGCCGCCACCCATTTTTCGGCCGCGGCGGCTGCCCTCAGTTGGACGTTGATGGAGTGGCTTTGGCGCGGAAAACCCAGCGTTCTCGGCACCGCTTCCGGCATGGTGGCAGGTCTTGCTTCAATCACTCCGGCATCCGGATTTGTCTCCATCCCGGCAGCGCTTCTGATCGGAACCCTGGGTGGAGCCGTCTGCTTTCTGGGAGTCACGAGGATGAAGAGCGCGCTGGGCTACGACGATTCCCTCGACGTGTTTGGCGTGCATGGATTAGGGAGCACGCTGGGAATGCTCCTGGTCGGCCTGCTGGCCAGTGAGCAGGTGAACCCTCTCCTTGCCACCACCTACCAGGAAAACGGGACCGTGGTCTCGCTGGCCGGGAGCACGGCGCAATTCCTTAACCAGGCGAAGGGAGTGGCTTTCACCGCAGTCTTTGCCGGCCTCGGCACCTTCCTTATCGTGACGGTCGTTCGCAAGCTGGTTGGGCTGCGCGTGTCCGAGGAAGAGGAGAGCGCCGGTCTGGATCTCACCCAGCACGGTGAGAACGCCTACAATGACTGACCTGCCTGTGGCCCAGCCCTTCGGTCCCATCGCCCCCCGGCGATCCAGCCTGCTCGACCCGCAGGTCAATGGGTATGCCGGCGTCGATTTTCAGAATGATGACCTCGGCGTGCCCGGTCTGGAGAGTGCCGTGGCAGCCTGGCGCCGAGACGGAGGGGATCGATTTCTGCTCACCCTGGTCACCGACGACTGGACGCGGTTGGTGGCACGTTTGCGACGGTTGGTCGGTGACGTGCGGAAACACGCGACGCTGCGCGAAGTGATCGCCGGGTGGCACGTGGAAGGGCCGTTCCTTTCGCCGCTTCCCGGGTTCCATGGCGCTCACGACCCCGCGGCGATGCTGGATCCGTTGCCGGAACATCTTCGGGCGCTGCGGGACGCGGCAGCTGACGAGACGCTGCTGGTGACTCTCGCGCCGGAACGGGTGGGTGCCTTGGCCGCCATCGAACTCGCTCGCCGGCTTGGGATGCGGGTCAGCCTGGGGCATACCGACGCGTCCGCCGCTTGCCTGCGATCGGCCGTGGACGCGGGCGCGGAGGCGTTCACACACCTGGGAAATGGATGTCCTCAGCAACTCGATCGTCATGACAACATCCTTTGGCGCGTCGCCGACACCAAAGGACTCCTGGTGGGACTGATCGCGGACGCCATCCACGTCGCACCCAGCCTGTTCCGGCTGCTGCATCGCGTCCTGCCGCCGGAGGCCATCTACTACACCACGGACGCCATGTCGGCGGCTGGCGCTCCGCCGGGCGAGTATGGTTTGGGCCGACTCCGTTTGACGGTGGGTGAGGACGGTGTGGTTAGGCAGCCTGGGCGCCAGAACTTTGCCGGCTCGTCGCTCACGCCCCAGGAGTTGGAGAGGCGGGTGGTTTCCATGCTCGGCGGGGTCGAGGAGGGGGGGGGGCGCCTGCTCGCCTCGAGGCGCAATGTCGGTCGCTTTTTTGGCCTCTGAGAGGGTCCGAACCTTCGGGGATTTCACGGGTTGAGTTTTGTGGCATCGCCACTACGCTGCGTTCCGTCGTTCTCAATCCTCTAATCATCACTATGAAATCGATCATCACCCTGTTGGGTATCGCGGCCGCCCTCACTTTCGCGCCTGGCCTACGTGCCGAGGAAGCGGAGAAGGAAATCAAAGGCGAGGGGCTCTGCCTGAAGTGCGAGTTGAGCAAGGCCGACAAATGCCAGAACGGCATTCGCGTGAAGGAGAAGGATGGTAAAGAAGTGATCTACGCCCTGGAGCAGAACGAGGTCAGCAAGGCCTTCCACTCGAAGATTTGCAGCGGTGTGAAGAAGGTCGTGGCCAAGGGCAAGGTCAAGAAGGACGGGGACAAGTTCATCCTCGTGGCTTCGAAGATCGAGCTCGACGAGAAGAAGTGAGGTGCGGGCTTCCGGGCCTCCTCGCCGTTTTCAGCTGGCGACGGCCGGGGAGTCTGGACTTTGTCTGACGGGGGTGGCGCTCGCCTCACCGATCACCAGGCTGGGTGGGGGGGCGCCGTCTTGTGTCGTCGTTGCGTTGTTGTGTGGGTGGCGTGGATGCGCCCGCTGTCCCGACCGCAATCGACCAGAAAAACGCGTTGCACCCGGTGCCCCGGGTCTGGACACTGGCCCCCGCTTTCGGCGGAGAGGTGGCTGAGTGGTTTAAGGCGCACGCCTGGAAAGCGTGAGTGGGCTTATACCCCACCGGGGGTTCGAATCCCCCCCTCTCCGCCAAATCTTGCTGGGGCCTGCTTCTTTTGGCCCCTGGGGGTTGGTCTGCAAGTGCTCGGCAGGTTTCGGTGGTTTCGGTTCGCGACCGCTAAGGCACGATGGTGGGGGTGATGAAGATGACCAGTTCGGTTTTACGCGTGTTATCGTACACGCCGCGGAACGGGTAGCCGAGGATCGGGATGTCGCCCAGAACGGGCACTTTGCGCACGGTCTTCGAGTGTTCGTTCTGGATGAGTCCGCCGATGACCACCGTGGAACCTTGAGGGATCCGCACCAGAGATGACGCCTGTTTGATGTCCACCTCAGGGGCGGTGCTTTCGTCCGGGCCGGTGGCGGTGGCGACGAGACGGGTGATGACCGGGGAGATATCCATCGTGATCCAGCCGTCGTCCGAGATCTGCGGCGTCAGCGACAGGATGGTTCCGATGGTGATGGTGCTGACTTCCACGTCCGTCTGCGTTTGCGAGGCGCCGTTGGAGGTGGTGACGACCGTGCTTTTGCGGAAGAAGGGTTTATCCGTGCCGACTTTGATGAGCGCGGCCTGATTGTTGAGGGTGCGGATCCGGGGCTGGGAGACGACTTCGAGATTGCCCATCTCCCGGAGGGCGTCCACGACAACCTTGGAGTCGCCTTTGCTGATGGCGAGGGACAAGGCGGGTTGGCCCGGGGTGTTGCCTCCGATGGGGTTATTGACCATCAGGCTGGAGCTCGGAATGCCGGTTCCGAGACCGCCGGAGGTGAGCGCGGCGCCTTCCAGTTTGGCCATGACATTCTGCCAGTCCACGCCGAAGTGGAACTCATCGTTCAGGACGACTTCGAAAATTTGCGCTTCGAGGTCCACCTGCCGGTGAAGGGTCTTTTTGACGTGGCGCAGGTAGTCGGAGATGCGGTCCACGTTGGCCTTCTGGTCGGTGACCATGATGGTGCCGGCGACGCGGTTAATCGCGAGCTTGCCGGCGCCCGAGAGCAGGGTTTTCAGCTGGGTTTCGATTTCCGACCAGAAATCCACGCTGTCACTCTTGTTGATGGAGACACTGGTGGAATCGCCGCTGCCCCCTCCGCCTCCGCTGCTGCCGGGGCTGCCGCCCGGACTCGAGGAGGGACTGCCTCCGGAGGCTCCTCCCAGTCCTGAACCGGAGCCAGAGGTGATGTTCGCGGTGGTGCTACCGTTGCCACTTCGAATTAAGCGGAGGTAATCGATGGTGAAGAACTCCGTGCGCAAGTTGCGGATGCGGATCAGCCCGCCGGCGACTTCGGCGTAGTAGCCGAACGAGCCGAGGATCGCCTCCATGGCGCGGTCGAGCGCGAGGTTCTTAAATTCGACGGAAACGCTGCCGGTGACGTCAGGATCGGGGACGACGTTCAGATCGTGGGTTCGGGCGAAGAGCGCGAGTGCATCCCTGATATCGAGATCCTTGGCTGAGAAGGAGTACAGCCGGCCATCGCCGGGGGGCGGGGTGGCGGCATCCTGAGGGTTGCCCAGGAGGGACCTGGAAACTGTGGGAAGGGGTTCAGGAATCCGGCCCGCCTCCGTCCGGGGAGCGGGGGCGATGGTGCTGGTAAGGCGGGGTGGAGCGCTGGTGGCAGGCGCGCCGTTGGTGGGAACGAGCCAGCCGGGACGTGAGGTGTCTGAGGGTCGTTCGGACTGGCACCCGGCGGA
>JADLFD010000731.1 GCA_020845805.1 Verrucomicrobiales bacterium
AGGCGGGCGCGTTTTCCGGATTGGCACCTGCCTGACACCAAGGGCATTCTGGAGCCCTTCTCGCTGCGACGATGAACGTCTCGTTTTCCGGCCCGAACATTCCCGCCAACATCCTGGATCGAACCTTTCGGCTGAAACCGCCGAAGACCTTCGCTCGAAAGCTGCTGGCGCGCTTCACCGATGCCTTTGAGGGCATGCTGGCCCGTGCCTCGCTGATCCCGGACGTGCCGGTGTACAGCAACCAGCATTTCCCGTGGGTGAACGAGGTGGAGGCCGACTGGCGCAAAGTCCGGGCCGAGTTGGACGCGGTGATGCAGTACCGCGACCAGATGCCGTCGTTCCAGGACATCGTGAAGGAAGTCGGCCTCATCCAGAAGGACGACCAGTGGAAGACGTTCTTCCTGATGGGGATTGGCATGGACTGTGACGAGAACGCCAAGCGTTGTCCGGAGACCATGCGCGCGTTGCGCAAGATCCCCGGTGTGAAGACGGCGTTCTTCTCGATCCTGTCGCCGCACAAGCATATCCCGCCCCACCGCGGCCCCTATGTCGGCGTGCTGCGCATGCACCTCGGGTTGCTCGTGCCGCAACCGCGCGACAAGGTGCGCATCCGCATCGCCGACCAGATCCACCTTTGGGAAGAAGGTAAGTGCCTGATTTTCGACGACACCTACAACCACGAGGTGTGGAACGACACCGAGGGGTATCGCGTGGTGTTGTTCGTGGATTTTGCGCGACCCATGCGCGCGCCCTTTGGCTGGCTCAACGATCGCGTACTGAACATGGCCTCGCTGGCGCCCTTCATCCGCGAGGCCAAGGGCAAGCAGGCCATCTGGGAGAAGAAGATGTTCCGCAACGCGCCCAAGTGAAGTGACGCGGACGCAGGCGCGCACGGGGACCCCGGGTGGTGACGCCCAGCGTGCGACGGGTTGCGCCGGTGACGCGGGGTGGCGCCGCTAGGCCGGTTTCGGGGGCGCCGGGGATCGGCGGAGCCCGTGCTGGAACCAGAGCCGCCAGACCATCCCCAGCGCTTCGCGCACGATGCGGCCCGACATCTTGGACGTGCCGTGGAAGCGGTCGGTGAAGATGATGGGTACCTCGGCCACCCGGAAGCCGCGTCGCCAGGCGCGGTGCGTGAGTTCGATCTGGAAGCTGTAGCCATTCGACTGCACGGAATCGAGGTCGATGGCTTCGAGCGTGCCGCGGCGGAAGCACTTGAATCCGCCGGTGGGATCGGTGAACTGCATCCCGGTGATGAGGCGCACATACGCCGCGGCACCGAGGCTCAGCATGAGCCGCTTCAGCGGCCAGTTGATGACCCGGATGCCGTCGCGATAGCGCGACCCGAGCGCGAGGTCGGCCTGGGATGCGGCCTCCAGCAGGCGCGGCACGTCGGCCGGGTCGTGCGACAGATCGGCGTCCATCTCGAGGACGAAGTCGTACCCACGCGCCAGTGCCCATTTGAACCCGGCGATATAGGCGCGGCCCAGGCCGTCCTTCACGGAACGGTGCAGGACCTTCACCCGAGGTTCGCGCCGCGCGATTTCGTCCGCCAACTGCCCGGTGCCATCCGGGGAACTGTCGTCGACGATCAACAGGTCGATGGAGCTCGGCAGGGCGAGGACCTTACGGACGAGGGTCTCGAGGTTTTCGCGCTCGTTATAGGTTGGGCTGACGACGACGGCGCGGGTGGACATGCGGTGCAACTAGGCGCGGAGACCTAAGCGCGACCCGGGGCTGAAAATCAAGCGCCTCCCGACCGCCGGGATCAGGGTGCCGCAGCCCGAAGCGACGCCAAGCCGCGTGGCGGATCCGGACCGGACTCCGCGGTCGCGGAAGGGTCGGACCCAGCCGGGCAGCTTCCTGGGCCGGGCGGAGGGTGGACTTGATCGGTCACGTCCGCCGCCCATCATCGGGTCATGAGACTCGTGTGCGGGCTGCTGCTGGCGGTGTGGTGGGCGAATGGCCTGACCGGTCGGGCCGCCACCGACGTCCCTGAGCAGATGGTCGTGGACGGCATGCCGCCCCTGACCGCCGGGCTGCGCGAGCAGGTGGGGCGGTACTTGGAGTTCCGCGCGTCCCTGTTCCAGGACTGGCATCCGCGGCGGCGCGACGTGCTGATCACCACGCGGTTCGCCGAGACCGCCCAGTTGCACTTGGTGCAAATGCCGGAGGGGGCGCGGCGTCAGTTGACGTTCCTTCCAGAGCCTGTGGCTTCCGGGACCTTCCAACCGGGCACGGGCGCAACGATCCTTTTCTCGCAGGACCGCGGCGGCGGGGAGTTTTTCCAGTTGTATCGGTATGAGACCGAGGACGGCCGGGTCGCGCTGCTTACGGACGGGAAATCGCGCAACACGGGGCCGCGCTGGTCGAGGTCGGGCTCGTGGGTGGCCTACACGTCCACGCGACGGAACGGGCGCGACACGGATCTCTATCGGTTGCAGCCCGGCGTACCAGGGTCGGACCGTTGCGTCGCGGAGATGACGGGCGGCGGTTGGACCGTGCTCGACTGGTCCCCCGACGATTCGCAGTGGCTGGTGCAGAATTTTGTCTCCGTCAACGAGAGTTCCCTGCATGTCGTGGACGTCGCGACGGGAGGGATTCGGCGCGTCACGCCGGAGGGAGAATCGGGGGTCTCGTATGCTGCCGGACAGTTCCTGGCGGATGGAAGATCCGTGGTGACCACCACCGATCGCGGATCGGAGTTCCGGCGCCTGGGCAGGTTGGACCTGACCACGGGCGCGTGGCGGCCCCTGGGACGCGATGTGCGCGGGGATGTGGAGGCGCTGGACCTGTCGCCGGACGGGCGCCGACTGGCCTGGTTCGTGAACGAGGACGGGGCCAGCCGCCTTCATGTGGGCGACGCGGACACCGGCCACGAACGCGACGTGAAGGCGTTGCCGCTCGGCGTGGCCACCGGCCTGCGCTGGCGGTCCGACGGGCGCGAGATCGGATTCACGCTGAGCTCGGCGCGGTCGCCCAGCGATGTCTACTCGGTCGACACCCGTCGCCAGACCCTGACTCGTTGGACCGTGAGCGAGACCGGCGGCCTGAACCCGGCGCGGTTCGCGGAACCCGAATTGGTGAAGGTACGCAGTTTCGACGGCCTGGAGCTTTCAGGATTTCTCTATCGGCCCGATGCGCGGCGGCACCCGGGACCGCGGCCGGTGTTGATCAGCATCCATGGCGGGCCCGAGGGTCAGTCGCGTCCCGTGTTCCAGATGCGCTGGAACTACCTGATCGAGGAACTCGGCGTCGCAATCTTGTATCCGAACGTGCGCGGCTCCGCCGGCTACGGGAAGACCTTCCTGACGCTGGACAACGGGTTCAAGCGTGAGGATTCGGTGAAGGATATCGGGGCGTTTCTGGATTGGATCGCCACCCAACCGCGACTGGATGCCGCGCGCGTGGGAGTGTATGGCGGCAGTTACGGGGGCTACATGGTGCTGGCGTCGATGGTGCATCACGGGGAGCGGTTGCGATGCGCGGTGGACGTGGTGGGCATCTCCAACTTCCTCACCTTCCTGAAGAACACCCAGGACTACCGGCGCGACCTGCGGCGGGTGGAATATGGAGATGAGCGCGACGCCGCCATGGCGGCGCACCTGGAGCACATTTCCCCGCTGACCCACGTGAGCCGGTTGCGCCGACCGCTGCTGGTCGCCCAGGGCTTGAACGACCCGCGCGTGCCGGTGAGCGAAGCCGAGCAGTTGGTGAAGGCCGTGCGCAGCCAGGGCGGAGAGGCTTGGTATTTGCTGGCGCGCGACGAGGGCCACGGATTCGCCAAGAAGCGCAACGCGGATTTCCTTTTCCTGGCCATCGTGCAGTTCCTGCAGGCGCAACTGAGCGGAAGCCAGTGATCCGGCGCCGCGCGGGACGGCCGCCCCTCCGCGCTTGTCGGCCCGCCGTCGTGCGGCCTAGGTTGCGTTCCGCGCCCGCCCGGGTGCGGATTGCATGAACCCCCGCCTTCGACCGCTCGCCATCGGGGCTGGTGTTTTGCTGGTCGCGTGGACGCTGGCCTGGATCGGGTACACCGGCTTTCGCGACAGCCGGCCCACGGCCGATCGGCTGTTCGCGTACCTTCGCGGGCATTCCCTGGCCTCCCTGGATTCCGCGGCGCGGGCCGCGACGCTCCAGCGGTTGGCTGAGCTTCTCAACGGACTGCCCGCCGAAGAACGACGCAAGGCACGTCTGGGCCAATGGTGGTCGACGTGGTGGAAGGAGATGACCGAGGACGAGAAGGCCGCCTTCGTGGAGGCCACCGTGCCCGCGGGCTTGCAGCAGATGCTCTCCGCCTTCGAGGGCATCCCCGCGGAGCGCCGGCGCAAGGCGGTGGATGATGCCCTGCGCCGATTGCGTGAGGCGCGGGACCAGAATCCGGCGGAGGGGGAGCCGGGGGCGGCGGGGGAAGCAATGCCAGGCCTGGGTGGCGGTCCGTTTCCCGAAGTCAGTGACGCGGTGCGCGATCGCGTGGCGGCGGCTGGCTTGAAGGCGTTCTATTCGGAGAGCACCGCCCAGACCAAGGCCGAGCTCGCGCCGGTACTGGAGGAGTTGCAATCCATGATGGAGAGCGGGCGCATGCGGGGACGGATGCGTCCCGAGGGAAGGGGCGGACCGTGACCGGGTGGGGCGCCGAGCGGCATGGGACGAGAAGCGCTGCGGCTCGACCCGCCGCATTCACACTGGTGGAGTTGGTCGTGGTCATCGCGATCCTCGGCGTGCTGTTGGGGTTGGTCGTGCCAGGGTTGGGCCGCGCGCGTGGGTTGGGACGTTCCACGGTGTGCCTGGGAAACCTGCACCAGATCGGGATCGCGCTGCAGCTCTACGTCGACGACCACGGCCACTGCATGCCGGTGATGCGCGATAAGGCCGTGGCAGGCGAGGTGGAGCCGGGCGACGCCGGTAAGGCCGGAAGCGTGCCGGAGCCGGCCGTGCCCTCGCCCGATCTCGTGCTCGCCCAGGTCCTGTCCGCGCCGGCCGTATTCCGGTGTCCGTCCGATCGCGCACGGCTCTTCGAAAACACGGGCTCGAGTTACTCCTGGAACAGCCTGTTGAACGGTCAGGATCCCGACCGGCTGCGGGTGATGAGCCTGGATCTCGAGGCTCACCAGGTGCCGGTGTTCTTCGACAAGGAGGGGTTCCACCGGGAGCGTGGACCGGGCAAGGCGGTGAATTTTCTCTATGCCGACGGTCACCTGAAGAACCGGCTCGTCCTGGAGGGCGGACGATGAGCGACGTGGTCCTGGAAGTTGACGGGACGTCCAAACGATTCCGCGGCAGGTTGGCTGTGGATCGAGTGACGCTCGCGGTGCGGCGCGGTGACCTCTTCGGATTGCTCGGACACAACGGGGCAGGGAAGAGCACGCTCATCGGCATGATGCTGGGGCAGGTCTGGCCCACCGCGGGAGTGGTGCGGATCCACGGACACGACGTGGCGCGGGATCGCCGCCGGGCGTTGGCGCGCGTGGGTGCGATCTTCGAGAGCCCGGCGTTTTATGAGGAACTCTCGGGGTGGCGAAATCTCGAGATCCTGAGCGCCTACACTGCGCGCACGCCTGCGGCACGCATTCGCGAGGTGCTGGACTGGGTGGGACTGAGTGGGCGCGAGCGCTCTGCGGTGCGCACCTATTCGCATGGCATGCGGGCGCGACTGGCTTTGGGACAGGCACTTCTGCCGGCGCCCGAGTTGCTGATCCTGGACGAGCCAGGAGATGGGCTGGATCCGGAGGGCATCCACGAGTTGCGCGAAACGCTGCTCCGATTGCGTCGCGAACTTGGCCTCACCCTGCTGCTGTCCTCGCACCTGCTCGCCGAGGTCGAGCAGTTGTGCAACCGGATCCTGGTCCTGCACCAGGGTCGCAAGGTGTTTGACGGCACGATCGAGGAAACGCGACGGCACGGGCGTTGGTTGGGGGTGCGCACGGATGACTTTGAGGCGGCCGCCGCGGAGTTGGCCACCGCGGGCCTGGTGACCGGCACCCGGGATGGTCGATGGGTGATGCTGTCCGAGGGAGTCGGAGCCGAGTCGGTGGTGCGGCGGCTCGTGGAGCGCGGGCGGCCCGTGTACGAAGCGGTTCCGGACCACACCTCGCTGGAGGCGTTCTATTTGGAACTGATGCATCGCGAAGCACCATCCGGCGCGGGAGCGGTGTCCGAGACGCGCGGAAGCGAGGCGCCATGCTGAGGCTCCAGTTGCGCAATGAACTCTGGAAGCTCTTCGGCAAGAAGCGCACGTACATCGGCTTCGGCATGCTGCTCGCCGCGCAGTGGCTGGTTGTCCTGGTGTTCCGGTTTTCCGGCGCACGGGGCGGGGCGGTGCGCGCGCTGGAGACGAATGGGTATGACGCGGCCGGGTATCTCTCCGGCCTGACTTTCGCAGGGATCATGCTCTTTCCCATCGCCTACATCTTGATGCCGCTCTACATCGCTTTGGTCGGCGGTGATCTGGTGGCCAAAGAGGCGGAGGACGGCACCCTGCGCCTGATTTTGTCGCGGCCCATCTCGCGGGTGCGACTGCTGGGAGTGAAGTGGCTGGCCGGGGTGCTGTTCTGTGCGGTGCTCGTGGCGCTGCTGGGCGTGACGGGGTTGCTGGTGAGCGGCTTGTTCTTCGGAAAAGGCGGGATGTTCGTGTTCGTGCCCGGAGAGATCTTCGGCGTGTACGGTCCCGGGGAGGGCGCATGGCGGTATGCATTG
>JADLFD010000732.1 GCA_020845805.1 Verrucomicrobiales bacterium
CCAAACTGGCCGGCCTCCCCCCGAAACACTACGCCTCCTTCAACACCGAGGATTTCATCGCCCAGGCGCGCGAGTTCGAGGCCATGGACGCCGATAAACTCAACCTCGTCGCCAAATGGCTCAGCACAGTCGGCACGAGTCACCCCTGGACTGTCCTCCGCGCCAACCACCTCCTTCGCTGGGTCGATGAAGGCGGATTCCAGCACGCCCTCGACAAACCCCGGGAAGTCGCTCACGCGCTGCCCGCGGGAATCCAAGGCTTCTGCACCCAGTGCGGACACGCCCACCGTGGCGACGAAACCTTCTGCCCAGGTTGCGGCCGCGCCCTGAGGGCGACGGCCGACATCACGTTGGCGCCTCCCCCTGCGTCACCCGTCGTCCCCGAACCCCCTCCCGCACCCGCCGTCCCCCCCGTCGCCAACCCCGCAGTCATCGCTCCCCTGCCTCCCGCCGTCCCACCCCGGGTCCCTACCCCTACCCCGCCCCCGCCCACCCTGCCTCCCCCCCTGCGCCCCGGCGGCCCCGCCTGATCTCCACGCTCTGACCACGCCGCCCCATGCCGCCACTGCTCTATCTAACCCTCGCGGCCGCACCCAAGAACCTGCTCCCCTTCGACGCCTCACACACCACCGCCTGCCTGCACGAGGCGATCACTTCCCTGGCCCCCCAGACCCTGATCGAACCCCGCGCCGTTCACCCACCATCGGAAACCACCCTGCGCCAAACCCTGGCCGCCGCCGCTCCCGGCCTGCTCCACCTCGTGGCCCACGTCGAAGCGCGTGCCACCGCCCAATACGCCACACTCCATTTCGTGTCCTCTGACGGACGCGGTCGCGCGGTCAACGCCCGCGCACTCGCCCCGCTGCTCGCCTCTTCCCAAGGACCGCGCTGCCTGGTTGTCCAAGCCGCCCCCGGCGACGAACCCGCCGCCCTCCAAGCCGTGGCCACCCAACTGGTGGAGGCGGGCTGCACCTGCGTCGCCACTCTGCCCTGGTGCGAACCAGCCCCACTCCGCGGTCTCGTGCTGTCCTTCCTCCGCCAGATCCTGGCCGGACGAACCCCCCGCGAGGGCATCGACGCCGCCCGCCATTGGGCTGAACTCGGGAGCCCCCTCGCTGCCTCGATCCGAATCCTCGGCGCACGCGCCGATCAACCCCTCCTCTCCCCGGAACCCCTTCCCACCACCGGCTCCACGTCACCCATTCCGCGCCCCGCCTCCCTCTCGCCCCCCAACCCAGCGCCAGATCCCCTGGCCACGCAGCTCAGACAGAAACGCGCCGCAGGCGAATTCGACGTTTTCCTCTGCCACAACAGCGCCGACAAACCCGCCGTCCGCCAGTTGGGTCAGCAATTGAAAGCCCGCGGACTTCTCCCCTGGCTCGATGAATGGGAGCTGCCCCCCGGCCAGCCCTGGCAGCGCCACCTCGAAAGTGTGTTGGAAAAAGTACGCAGCGCCGCCGTCTGCTTCGGCGGCTCCGGCGAAGGACCCTGGCAGCAGCAGGAAATCGACGCCCTGCTGCGTCTGTTCGTGAAACGTCAGTCCCCAGTGATCCCCGTGCTCCTCCCCGGTGCCCCGGCGCAACCCGATCTCCCACTCTTCCTCCAGGCCATGACCTGGGTCGACCTCCGGATTCCTGACCCCGATCCGCTCACGCGCCTGATCTGGGGCATCACCGGAAAACATCCCGAAGCCTGAGCCACCCAGGCTCAAGCCAGCATCAGCCCCACGAAGGGCAAGGGCACCACTTCCGCCGTCATCCCTCCCCCTTCCACCACCACCGAGAGTACGTCCCCGGGCTGATTGCACTCGCGCCGCACATACCCGAGAGCGATCCGCCCCCCGACCCGCGGCGAGGTCACCGCGCTCGTGATCCATCCCACTTCCTTTCCCTCGCGCCCCAGTTTCGTGCCACGCGGAGGCAACGCCTGCCCCCCGCCCGACAACTTCAATCCACGCAACGCCTTCGCCACCTGCCCATAGGTCCGAATCCGGGCAATCACCTCCTGACCGCTGTAGCACCCTTTCGAATAGCTGATCGCGCGCGCTTCGATCCCCGCCTCGGGCGGCATGGTGGTCCCATCCATATCCACACCAAACCGCGGAATCCCCGCCTCCACCCGCGCCACCTCCCCAACGCCCCAGCCACACAACCCGCCGCCCACTTGGACCACGTCCAGCAACAGCGACTCAGTCGCCACTCCAATCGTCGCCACCGGGAAATAAAGGTCCCATCCCGGCACCCCGTAGCGCGCGTGGCGCACGACATAAAAATCACCCCACTCCCCGTGCTTCAAAGCCTGCGATCCCAGTTCCACGGACGGGATCCGCTCCCCACCCAATCCGCGGACTACCGCCTCCTCCGCGCGCGGACCGGCCACGTGGAGCAGGCCGTAGTGCGGCGCCGCATCCACCATCTGGACATCGTCGGAGAGGATGAACGGTTCCAGGCGCGCCATCACCGCCGCGGTATAGCCCGGCTCGAAATCCAACAGCACCTCGTTCGCCAAGGCGTGCACGTGGAGGTCGCTCACCATCTTCGCCTTGGCCGTCACCAGCGCCGCATAGCATCCCTCTCCTTCCCGCAAATCCTTTACCAGATTGGTCACCTGCCCGTTCAAGAACTTCAACCGGTCCGCCCCCAACAACACCAACCGGCCGCGCGCCGAAAGATCCAGCAATGCCGCCGTTCGCGTGAGCGCCAGGTACTCCCGGTCCGGGTGCCCGTAGTCCGCGATCTCACCCCCGGCCACCGACCACCGCGCCTTCCGTCCCTCATGAAAACCGCGCAGTGCCGAGTCATTCATCGCCGCCAGTCTGGCAGAGTCCCACCACGAGGCAAACCCGACGCCCGCCAGATTTCCCTAAGGGGTTTTCCGTACGCAATCTTACGGTTGCGCGCCATATTCGTTCCCTTACTGTCCGCGCCTGTAACGAGACCACCGGCAGCTTTCGCAGGGGCGGGGGAACTCCGAGAACGGCGGTTTCGGATGTCATAAAACCCAACAAATCATGAGCGATTCATCCACTCTCCACCGTTGGAAATTCTTCCGCGCCGGCGGCCTCGACCAGGCTCGCCTCACCAGCGCCGAGGATTTCAAGAATCTCGAGCATCTTGACCAGAAGCTCTGGGTGGCCCTGGCCTGCCCCGTCAAGGGCCTCGAATTCGATGAGAAGACCCTTGCCCTGATCGATGTCGATAAGGACGGCCGCGTTCGCGTTCCCGAAATCGTCAATGCCGTCCAGTGGACCGAGGATCACCTCAAGGATCTCACCGCGCTCGCCGGTGGTAGTGATTCCCTGCCCCTCGACCAAATCAACGACCAGACCGCGTCGGGCAAGGCCATCCTGGTTTCGGCCAAACAGATCCTGAAGAATCTGGGCAAGCCCGCGGCGACGTCGATCACGCTCGCTGATGTGGCGGATACGGCGAAGATTTTCGCTCAGACGAAGTTCAACGGCGACGGCATCGTCACCGCAGAAGCCACCGCGGACGCCGCCCTCCAACAGGTGATCGGCGAAATCATCGCCACCCAAGGCGGTGAGACGGATCGCAGCGGCAAACCCGGCGTTTCCCAGCCGAAAGTCGACGCCTTCTTCGCCCAGCTGAAGGCGGTTGATGATTGGGCGAAACAGTCGGAAGCCACGCTGACGGCGACCGTCCAGCCTCTCGCCGCCGGCACCGGCGCCGCGGTCGAGGCGCTCAAGGCCGTGCGGGGCAAGATCGATGACTTCTTCGGCCGCTGCCGGCTCGCCGCCTTCGACGCCCGCGCTCTGGCCGCCCTCAACCGCAAGGAGGAGGAATACCTCACCATCGCCTCGAAGGACCTCAACATCTCCGCCCAGGAGGTCGCCGGGTTCCCCATTGCCCGCATCGAGGCCGGTCGCGCGCTGCCGCTCAAGGAAGGTGTCAATCCGGCGTGGGCGGGAGCCATCGCCGCCTTCGCCGCGGCCGCCGTCGAACCGATCTGCGGCAAAGGCAAGACCTCCCTCACCGAAGCGGAATGGGCCGACATCAAGGCCAAGCTCGCCCCGTTCGAAGCCTGGTCCGGCGCCAAACCCGCCGTCCCCGTGCTAAATCTCGGCCTCGACCGCATCCGCGCCATCCTCGCCGGACCCGCCGCCGCCGAAATCGGCAAGCTCATCGCACAGGACAAGGCGCTCGAAGCCGAAGCCAGCTCGATCTGCAGCGTGGAACGCCTGGTGCGCTACTATCGCGATCTGTTCCGCCTGCTGAATAACTTCGTCAGCTTCACGGACTTCTACGCTCAAGGTGAAATGGCCACCTTCCAGGTGGGCACGCTCTACCTCGATGGTCGTGGCTGTAGCCTCTGCGTGCGCGTCGACGACTCCGGCAAACACGCCGCCCTCGCCGGTCTCGCCAAGACCTACCTGGCGTACTGCGATTGCACACGCCCCTCGGGCGAGAAGATGACCATCGCCGCCGCCTTCACCGACGGTGATTCCGACAACCTCATGGTCGGTCGGAACGGCGTGTTCTACGACCGCAAGGGCCGGGATTGGGATGCCACCATCACCAAGATCATCGACAACCCGATCAGCATCCGCCAGGCGTTCTGGGCCCCCTACAAAAAGCTGGTCCGCGCCATCGAAGAACAAGTCGCCAAGCGCGCGGCCGCCGCGGAATCCGCCGCCGACGCCAAGCTCGCCGCCGCCGCCGCCGCCACGGCCAATGCCGACAAATCCAAGCCCGCGGAACCCAAGAAGATCGATGTGGGCACGGTGGCCGCCCTCGGCGTCGCCTTCGGCGCCATCGGCACCGCCATCGCCGGCATCGCGGGTTACCTGACCGGAATCCTCAAGCTTCCCTTCTGGCAGGTGGTCCTGGCCTTCGCCGGGCTCCTCCTCCTCATCTCCGGCCCTTCCATGCTCATCGCCTGGTTGAAGCTGCGGCAACGCAACCTCGGCCCCATCCTCGACGCCAACGGCTGGGCGGTTAACGGCCGCGTCAAGGTCCCGGTGCCGCTCGGCCGCTCCCTCACATCCATCGCGAAACTCCCGCCCGGAACCGTGCCGGCCATGGACGACAAATTCGCCGAACCGCCCATGATCTGGCCCAAGCTGATCGCGGTCCTCGTCGCCATCGGCTTCCTGCTCAGCCTGCTCAATCACTTCGGGATCATTCACGCGCTCACCGGACTCGGTAACCCCGCGAAGTCCTCCGAGAAGTCCGACGCCGCCAAATCCGGCTCCAACTCCGGCGCGTCCACCACGACGACCAACGCGCCGGCCGCCGCCACCCCGTAGTTCGCCACCGCGACTCCGGTTGACCCGACTCCGTTTCGAGAGCCGGCTGGATTGCCAGCCGGCTTTTTCTTTTCCAACGTCACTCCCCACATGACTGCGCCCGCTTCCGTCTCCCCCACCGCCGTAATCACCGGTGCCGGCTCCGGCGTCGGCCGCGCCACCGCCGTTGCCCTCGCCCGCGCGGGCTGGCGCGTCGCGCTCCTCGGTCGCCGCCCCGACGCCCTCGCCGAAACCGTGGCGCTGCTCCCCACTTCCAACCCTGGCTCTCTCGCCCTCCCCTGCGACATCGCCGATCCCGCCGCGGTGGCCGCGGTGGGGCGCGCAATCCTCGCTGAGTTCAGCCACATCGACCTCCTCGTGAACGCCGCCGGTACCAACACGCCGCAACGCTCGCTCGAAGTCCTTTCGCCGGAAAAATACCTCGAACTCATCAACACCAATCTCAACGGCGCGTACTGGGTGCTGCAGGCGTTCCTGCCTTCCATGCGCCAACGCGGCCGCGGCACCATCATCAACGTGGTCTCCGACGCCGCACGCCAGGCCAGCCCCAAGGCCGGACCCGCCTATTCCGCGTCCAAGTTCGGACTCCTCGGTCTCACCCAGGCCATCAACGCGGAAGAACGGCCCCACGGCCTCCGCGCCTGCGCACTCCTGCCCGGCGATATCGACACCCCCCTCCTCGACAAACGCCCGTCCCCGCCGCCGCGCGAAGCCCGCGCCCGCATGCTGCAACCCGAAGACGTCGCCGCCTGCATCCTCTTCGTCGCGCAACTCCCCCCACATGCCGTCGTGGAAGAACTCCTGCTGCGCCCCGCCTGACCCCACCCACCCATTGCCTCCACACGCCATGGACCCCATCGCCCGCTGGGAAGGCCTCCTCGCCGCCCAACCCAATAACGAGCTCGCCCGCTTCAGCCTGGCCAAAGCTCTCTTCGACACACGCCGGTTCGCCGAAGCCCGCGGACACCTCGCCACCGCGCTCGCCAAAAAGCCGGACTGGATGGTCGTCCAAATCCTGCTCGGCCGATGCGACCTCGAACTCGGTGATCGCGACGCGGCGCGAGAGTCCTTCCGCGCCGCACTCCGTCTGGCCATCGACCAGCATCACGAGGGCCCGCAAGCCGAGTTGGAAGCCCTCCTCGCCGAAATGTAGTCGCCGTCGTGCAGACGGCGCTCGCTCCACCGCCCCCGCTCACCCCATTCGCCAACGCCATTCAGCGCGGACTCACGTCCGCGGCTACTTCCTCGTTCCGTTCCGTAGCCGCCGTCGTGCAGACGGCGCTCACTCGACCGCTCCCGCAATCCCCGTTCGCAACACCCTGCAACGCGGACCCCACGTCCGCGACGGCCTCCCCCAGATCTCGCTCTTCCCGATGCCTCATGCCATCGTTCGCAGCGATGTCTGCGCTCCACTCGCCTTCTTTCGCGTCACGTTTCCACTGGCCCGG
>JADLFD010000733.1 GCA_020845805.1 Verrucomicrobiales bacterium
ACGTGAAGGAGAGCGGGCATGGGCGGTTCGCGGACCGAACCCAACACAACCCTGGACCTGCTACAAGAGAGGAATGGGGAGGACTGCCGAGCGAGTCAGTCAGCGTTCGGCGAGTCCCGTGACACCCGGGTCCAGCTGCACGGGGGAGGCGCGGCCGTTCACCACCTGCACGGTGGTCCGGCCGCGGCGGGAGATAACCTGGTGCTGCCCTGTCGGCACGCGTTGGAATCGGAAGCGGCCTTCCTCGTCGGAATGGGTCAGGTAGTCGAAATGAAACATGCCGGCTCGATCCGGGGAGGGTTGAAGTCGGATCGCTTCCCCGACCAGGGGCATGTCCCCCGCCGCGATACGGCCCTCCACGGTGGCCCAGGGTTCGAGACGGACGATGGTGTTCGTGCTGAGTTCGATGGGCATGCTGACACAGCCTGCTTCGTGAATGGCGAGGAGCGCCACGTCGGTCACGGTGCGCAGAACCTGGAAGCGGCCCTGGGCATCGGAGGGTCGCCCCGCGTCCATCGGCCAGGTGTCGAGGCTGACGGAGGCGGGTCGGCTGGCTGCGAGCACTTGAGCTCCCGCGGCGGGGCGACCCTCGGGAAGCTCGATCCAACCAGTGATTGCTGTGGTGGTCCGCAGCGGGAAGTCGAGATGCCATTCGTCCGCGTCGGGTTGGTTTTCATACTCCCGCGAGTCGAGCGGAAGATAGCCGGGGGCGGTGACGCGGAGCGTGGAGCGGTTCAGCGGCGGGCGCGGCAGGATCCAATCGAACCCACCTTCGAACCCTTCCCCCAGGAACTGAGCCGTCACCCAACCGTCGACATGTTTTGAGACGACGAACCGTGGGATGGGGGCGCCGGTCTCCGCGTCCGTCACGCGGCCCACCAACCGGATCGGAGGTGCGTTCGTGGTCGTCCAGGGATCCAGGGCCTCCGCGCCTTCGAACGTGGCCGGGCCGGGATGCAATCGGACGCTGACCTGCAGGGCGATGGCGCCGGTGTCCGGGGAGATGATTTCCACGCGGGGGTGCATCAGCGGGTTCCCGGGCGAGGGGTCTCGAGCTCGGTATCTGGGATCTAGTCGTAACGCGTCGAACTGCGCCTGCGCCTCCGCACTCGGAATGGAACCCTGATGGAAAAGGAAATGAGGTGCGGCGACCTGGAACGTGAAACCTTCGAGGGGCAGGTCACGAAGGATAAAAGTGCCATCCTCCGCGGTGGAAACGTCTTCGCCCGCCAGGGGAGCGTGAGCTTGGTTCACCCGGGCTCCTGAGACCGGGTTTCCCTCGAGGTCGGTGACCTTCCCATGCAGCTCGAGGCCGCGAGTGAGCGTGAAGACCTGATGGGTGCCTGGCTCGGGAAGGTGAGTGACTCCGTCCTGCCTCGGCGTGTAACCCGGATGACGGATGGAGACGAGGATCGCGGCGGAGGGGCGGTACCGTCCAAACCGCGGATCCACGAAGTCCGGGGTCAGTGCGGGAACCTGATCCGTGATGAACGCGCCCTGGGCATCGGTTTCCAGGTGAAGCTCGACTCCGGTGTCCTCGCGCGCGCCGGGTTCGGAGCCCGAGGAGAACTGGAGGGCGACTTGCGCGCCACGAAGCGGGACCCCTTCGGTGTCCTGCACCCGGCCGGCGAAGCGATGGCCGGGGAGGAGTGCGAGACGATGATGGCCGGGGGAGGCACCAAACTCATGAGGCAGCCAGGTCAAGTTCACGGGGACTCGGGCGGGAGCCGAGGCACGGACTCTGAGTCGTTCGAGCGCCTCCGGTTCGATGGGGATGAAGGCTTGGCCTTGGGCATTCGCGGCGTGGATTTCGGCACCCAGGAGCCGGGTGCTTCCGAATCGTTGCACGCCGATCTTCGCGTTCGGAATGGGTTCGCCTGATTCCGCGGCAGCGAGGGTGAGGAGCAGTCCAGGGCCCTGGCTGGGCAGCGCGGCGGTCGACCCGCGGCGTTCGCGCATCTCGGCCAGCAGTGTGGCGCCGGGAAAGGAGGGCGAGTGGGTGAGGCTCCCCGGTGGGATCTTCTTTAACGCACTCCGATAAACCAGAGGTCCGACGGTGAACACCGCCAGAAACAGGGCGGCGGAGACGGCGCAGACGGCGGCCCATTGGCGCGCCGTGTGCCATGTCCAGGCGCGCATTGCGGCCTCGGTCATCTGGGTCACGGAGTGGGGGGACGGGAGCAGTCCTGGTTTGGCCAGCCGCGCCGCCAGGGCAGCGGGCCAGGCGTCGGCTTGCGGCGCGGTCAGGAGAGCGGCGAGGGCGGCAGCGGGCACGACGACCCCCTGTCGCAACAGGGCTTGGCGGAGTCGGGTCAGTGCGCGGGCGACGCGTTTGCGTGCCGCCGGTTCACTCACGCCGAATCGCGCGGCCAGTTGCGGGAAGGATTGCGCCTCCACGAAGCGGGTGAGGAGGTATCGGCGGTCGGATTCCGAAAGGCGGGAGAGAGCCTCATCGAGGCGGTCCTCCGCGGTCTCGCCGGTGTTGCCGCCCAACGAAGGGAACGGTGAGTGCGGATCGGGGAGGGAGTGCATGGCGAAGGCGTTCTGCTCACGCCGTCTTCGGCGCGCCTGCTCGCGGCGAGATTGCGCCACAACGAAACGCGTGGTGCGGAAGAGCCAGGCGGAGAGCACGACGTCCGGACGCAGTCCGGAAGCCTTCCTAGCCAGCACCAGGAACACCGATTGCGCGACGTCTTCCGCGAGATCCGCACCGATCTGGCGCCGCGCGCTGGCATGGACAAAGCCAAGGTGGCGCCGCACCAGCTCGGCGAACGCGCCGTCATCCCGCGTGGCGGCGAAGGATTGGATGAGTTCCCAGTCGGTCATGTCAGACTCAGTTGTGTGCGGCACGCGACACTCCCTTATCGCCGCTGTGACCGCCAATGGGACAGGGAATCGCGCGTGCCCATCATCGCCCTGAGCGGTCGCCACGGGGGCGGACCCACTTCGCGCTCGGATCCTGGTCACCGTCCGGGGCGATGGGGCAGGACTTCTTCCAGGCTTTCCGCGAGCGCGCTGACCATGCGCGTGGCTTGTCGCAGGGTGGTGCAGTAGGGGGGCATCAGGACGATCACGTTCCCGATGGGGCGCGTGAGAACGCCGCGGCGGGCCATGGCTTCGCAAACACGGATTCCGACCCGCGCAGCGAGGGGGAAGGGTTGGCGCGTGGTCCAGTCCTGGACGAGTTCGATGCCGGCGATCAGGCCGGTCTGCCGGAGGTCGCCCACGTGGGGATGGGACCAAAGGGTGGCCAGTTCGCGGGTGAGGTGTCGCTCCAAGCGGCGGCGGTGCGCGATGCCCTCGGATCGTCTGAGCTCGGCCAGGCTGGCCAGCGCGGCGGCTGCACCCAGGGGGTTGCCGGTGAAGCTGTGACCGTGAAAGAAAGTTTTGAACTCCGCGTAGTCGCCGAGGAAGGCATCGAAGATGGCCTGCGTGGTGAGTGTGGCGGCCATGGGCAGATAGCCTCCGGTAAGGCCTTTGGCCAGGCAGAGGAGATCGGGTTGCACCTGTTCGTGATGCGACGCGAAGAGGGAGGCGCCGCCGGTGCGGCCAAAGCCGGTCATGACTTCGTCGGCGATGAGGAGTGCGCCGTGATGGCGCGCGATGGCGGCGGTGCGCTGCAGCCAGCCCTCGGGTTGGGCGATGAGACCTGCGGCGCCCTGGACGTGAGGTTCCACGGCGAAGGCGGCGATGGGTTGACGTCGCCGGGCGGCGAGGTCGAAGGACTGCTCCACCTTGCCGACACATTCCCATCCGCACTTCCGGTAGGTGCGCGCCTCCGCGCGGTCCGCAGGGGCGCGGTTGAAGGGGCACCGGTAGCAGTAGGGCGCCATGACGGGCGAGGTGCGGAAGAGGCGCTTCGACTAGGCGGCGTGGAAGAGGTCGATGTGGCCCAGGGACACGGCGCCCACGGTGTCGCCATGGTAGGCGCCCCGGAGGGAGAGGAAGCGCGGGTGGGTCAGACCGCGGGTGCGGCGGGCGAATTCGAAGGCGAGTTTGACCGCGACTTCCAACGCCGTGGAGCCGTTGTCCGAAAAGAACACCTTCCGCAACCGGGGTTGTCCGCGAAAGCGCGTGGCGCGTGGTGTCTGCGCGGCGCGAACCAGTTGGGCGGCGAGTTGCGAGGCGGGCTCGTTGGCGAACCCGAGCGCCGAGGTGTGGGCGACGCGGCCGAGTTGCGCGCGCAGCGCGGCGTTGAGCCGCGGATGTTGG
>JADLFD010000734.1 GCA_020845805.1 Verrucomicrobiales bacterium
CCTTGTCCAAGGCCAAGGGCAAGGCGCGATCCATCCAGTGCTTGGGTCAGCTGCGGCAGATCGGCTTGGCCGCCACCCTGTATGCGGAGGATCACGACGGCGAACTGCCGCGCAGTCAGCATTCCGCGTTTGCGCATGGACAACTGCCTTGGGGTCGCGCGCTGGGGGAGTACCTCGGCGCCGGGGGATCCCGATGGACCAATCTGCTGGGCGGTGTTTATCGATGTCCGGCAGATCGCCGAGTCACTCCCTGGAGCTACGGCTGGAATGTTTATTTCGAGTTGGGAACGGAGGATGACTATGTCGGAAAGCCTCAGACCTGGCGTCGCCTGGCCGAGGTGAGTCGCCCGTCAACCACGGTCGCGCGGTCGGAGAATGACAGCGCGGCGGACCATCTGATGGCGCATTTTTGGGTAACCCTGGCGGATGCTTCCGAAGTGCCGCGTGCTCGGCATGGCACGCGCTCGAACTATGGGTACGTCGACGGGCATGCGGTGGCCCGGCGCCTGGAGGAGACTTATGATCCCGAGCGACACGTGGACGCCTGGAATCCGTGGACCGCGCCGTAGAGACAGTCGGTAGAGTCAGTGGGGTGGGGGAGGCAGGGAGAAGGGCCAAGGGCAAGGCGAGGGGGGGTAGGGAACCTGCGACTGCGGGAGCGGGAGGCACAGGCGTGGCGGCCTTGGTCAGACGCAGAACCTAGGGCCGTGGGATCTCACTCCCTTTCGGACGATTACCGAGTCTTCCGAGGATGACGGTCATCGTTGGCATGACTGGAAAGCGTGGTCGGACCTGCGACGGCGACGGGGGAAAAGCGGTAAGTCAGGATGAAGTAGGCGGGGAGGGGCACCGAGGTCGGCAAGCCCTCGGAATGGTGGCGATTCACGGAGGGACTTAAGGAGCGATGCTAGTCGCTGCGGCCTTGCGGGTTAGGTGATGAGGATCCACGGGGAGTCGTGGTCGGGGGGGTGGGGCGGCGGGTTGGGATGGATTCTGTTGATCGGGGTCAAGGCTTCTGGGGTCGATGGCAGCATCTAGTTCCCCTCGGGAGACTTGCCATCCGACCCGGTTCGATTCGAGATGGGTCCGGGCGGGTCGCCCGCCACTCAAGTGGACGAAACACTAACCATCGATCTGGTCTACGTGTTTGCCTTCTGCGCCGGGGGCATCTTCTTCGCCGTGGCGCCGTTTGCGGTCGTGCATCTGCTCCAGGCACGAGGCACGAGGCAGGTCGCTCACAAGACGGAACAGATGGTCGAGTGCGGCATGGTGCCGATCGGCGACGCCTGGATCCGGTACTGCGCGACCTATTACCTCTACGCGCTGGTCTTCGTGGCCTTTGCGGTGGATGTGCTTTACCTGATCCCGGTGGCCCTGGTGTACGACCGGGTCTTTCCTGTCCGTGATTTGGTGGGGCTCCTGCTGTTTGTGGGGATCCTGTCGCTGGTCGTCGTGTACGCCTGGAAGAAAGGAGTGTTCGAATGGAAACGCCGGAGCCAACCCCCCCAGCCATAACGCCTCCCTCAGGAACCACGCCATGCGCAACGTGCTCGGCCGGGGGCGAGACTCCGGCCGACTGTTCCTCGATCGTCAAATTCGCGAAGCTCGATGAACTTCTGGCGCTGGGCCGCGCGAACTCATTGTGGCCGCTGACTTTCGGGCTCGCCTGTTGCGCGATCGAGATGATGGCCGCAGGGGCGTCGAGGTTTGACCTCTCCCGGTTCGGAGCCGAGGTGTTCCGCCCCTCGCCGCGCCAGGCGGACGTCATGATCGTGGCCGGCACCATCAACCGGAAGATGGCCCTGGCGGTAAAGACGTTGTACGACCAGATGCCGGAGCCCAAGTGGGTCATTGCGCTGGGCAATTGCGCGATTTCCGGAGGCCCCTTCGTGTTTCCGGGCCAGTACGCCGTGGTGGAGGGTGTGGACAAACTGTTTCCCGTGGACGTGTACGTGCCCGGGTGTCCGCCCCGGCCGGAGGCTTTGATCGAAGGCATCCTCGCGTTGGAGGAGAAAATCACCGGCAAACGCCGCTGGCCTCGGGTGACACCCCAATGATTTCCCCATCCGCACCCTCCCTGGACGAGTTGACCGCCGCGTTCGCGCAGTGGCTGGCGTTCGTGGCGGCGCCCGCCACGGTGTCCGAGACGAAGGGGACGGCGCCTGATCCGGGGGCCGGGGTGGGGGCAACGTCCGGGCCTGCGGCACCGGTCGCCGGCGCGGCAGGAGAGCCGGCGGTACCGTGGTGTCGCGTCGTCGAGGGCAAGGCCAAGGGATACCATTTTGAAGCCCAGGTGCTCCCGGGCCAGGTGGTGGAGGTGGGGCGGCTTCTTTTTGATCGCGGGTTCGCCATCGACGCGGTGACGGGCGTGGACTGGATGGCGGCCGGGCAGATGGAACTGGTGTACGACTTCTTTCACCCGAGCTCGGCACTGCATGTCGTGGTGCGTTGCCGGGTGCCGCGGGAAGGCGCGGAGGTGCCGACGCTTTCGGAAGTGTTTCCGGGTGCGAACTGGCACGAGCGCGAGACCCACGACTTCTTTGGCATTGTGTTCACCGGGCATCCGGATCTTTCCCCGTTTCTCCTCCCGGAGGACGCCGACTATCACCCTTTGAGAAAGGACTTCGCCGGTGCTGCTTGAGAAGGTCCAGACGGCGGACGCCGCCGCGGGAGCGCCTCACGAGACGTTCGTCCTGAATCTCGGGCCCCAGCATCCGGCCACGCACGGCGTGTTGCGGGTGAAGCTCACGATGGATGGTGAGTTCATCCTGCGGGCGGAGCCGGTTCCCGGATACATCCACCGGATGCACGAGAAGATGGGGGAGAACCGCAACTGGTCTCAGTTCCTCCCCAACACCAGTCGCATCGACTATCTGTCGGCGATGACCTACACGCATGCGTTCGTGCTGCTGGTGGAGCGTGCGGCGGGTCTCGAAGTTCCGCCGCGGGCGGAGTATCTGCGGGTCATCACCTCGGAGCTCAACCGCATCTCGAGTCACTTGGTCTGGTTCGGCGCGTTCCTGCTGGATCTGGGGGGATTCACGCCGCTGCTCTACGCGTTCGACGATCGGGAGAAGATCCTGGATCTGCTGGAGAGCGTGACCGGCTCGCGACTGACCTACTGCTATTACCGCTTCGGCGGGCTCTGCAACGACGTCGACGAAGCGTTCCTGAGCGGCACCCGGGATTTCGTGGCGTACATGAGGCCAAGGCTCGACATGTACCGGCAGTTGGTGACCGACAACATCATCCTGAGGAAGCGGCTGGAGGGAATCGGGAAGGTGGATGGCGAGATGTGC
Source organism: Verrucomicrobiales bacterium (assembly GCA_020845805.1). GTDB lineage: Bacteria > Verrucomicrobiota > Verrucomicrobiia > Limisphaerales > CAIMTB01 > CAIMTB01. The sequence continues at coordinate 3,300 of JADLFD010000734.1, forward strand.
CGGCGCTATGGCGCCACCGGGCCGGTGATCCGCGGCGCGGGCGTGCCCAACGACGTGCGTCGCGTGGAGCCGTACTCGATCTACCCGGAGTTGGATTTCCGGGTCCCGGTTTATCCCGAAGGGGACTGCATGGCGCGCTACCTCGTGCGGATGGATGAGATGGAGCAGAGCCTGCGGATGGTGGAGCAGGCGATCGCGAAACTTCCCGAGGGACCGGTGCTGGGCAAGGTGCCCAGGATGATCAAGCTCCCGGCCGGCGACTACTACTGTGCCGTTGAAGCTGCGCGCGGGCGCTTCGCGATCCGGGCCGTGAGTGACGGGAAGGAGATCCCTTACCGGTTGAAACTGCGCACCCCCTCCTTCTGCAACCTGAGTCTATTTGAGGAAGCCAGCCGGGGCATGATGCTTCCGGACGCGCTGGCCCTGATGGGGAGCCTGGATTTGGTGATTCCCGACATTGACCGTTGACCGTTGACCGTTGACCACTGAGCCACCTCCGCCATGACGCTTCCCGAACCCTTCCGTCTCCTGGCCTACCTCGCGGGGGTGATGGCGTTCGTGGGGTTGAATGCCGCCTACCTGGTGTGGGTGGAGCGCAAGGGAGCAGCACGATTTCAGCGGCGCCCGGGGCCGACCGAGGTGGGGCCGGCCGGCCTGCTGCAGCCGCTGGCGGATGCCGCCAAGCTGTTGTCGAAACAGCTGCTCGTCCCTCCGGATGCCGATCGCACGCTGTTCCGCCTGGCGCCGGTGATGGTGATGGCGCCCGCGCTGATGTGCCTGGCGACCATTCCGTTCGGGCAGGCGCTGGGGGCGCGGAGTTTGGACCTGGGGTTGGTGATGGTGTTCGCGTTCGGCTCCATCAACGTCATGGCGATCATGCTGGGCGGGTGGGCGTCGCGGAACAAATACGCCATCATCTCGGCGGCGCGCATCGTGTCCCAGAACGTGGCGTATGAGATTCCCATGATGCTGGTGGTGATCACGCTGCTGATGGTCACTGGGACCACGAACCTGCAGGAGATCGTCGAGGGGCAGGCCGGTGGGTTCTGGCGGTGGAACGTGTTCGATCTGGTGGCGAATCCGCTGATGCCGGTGACGTTCGTGATTTATTTCATCTGCATGCTGGCGGAGACGAACCGCGCGCCGTTCGACATGGCGGAGGCCGAGAGCGAATTGGTGGCGGGGGCGTTCACCGAGTATGCCGGCATGGGGTTCGGCGTGTTCTTCATGGCGGAGTACGCCAACATCCTCGTCGGCTGCAGCCTGGGGGCGATCCTGTTCCTGGGCGGCTGGCAGAGTCCGTTCGGGGTGTTCTCCGGAGTGGGATGGTTCCTGCTGAAGTTGTACGCCCTCGTCTTCACCGTGGTTTGGGTGCGGTGGACCTTTCCCCGGACCCAGTTCTACGGGCTCCTGAATCTTTCGTGGAAGATCCTCATTCCGGTGTCGTTGGGGATCCTGGTGCTGACGTCGGTCATGCTGAAGCTCTTCTGAAGCCAATGAAACGCGTGTTCCAGGATGTGGTGGGCGGGTTCAAGAGTCTCCTCACGGGGATGCGGATCACGCTGCAGCAGTTCTTCAAGAAGGACGTCACCGTGCGCTACCCGCACGAGTCGCTCAAGATGGCCAAGCGCTATCGCGGGCATGTGGTGCTGGTGAACGATCCGGAGACCGGCAAGTCGTTGTGTGTAGCGTGCAAGTCCTGTGAGAAGGCGTGTCCCAGCGATTGCATCGTGGTGGAGGGCCTGAAGCGGGAGGGTGAGAAGAAGAAGTCGGTCACCGATTTCCAGCTCGATTTCACGCGGTGCAGCCTGTGCGGGTCATGCGTCGAGGTGTGCCCCTCCGACGCGTTGGAATTCTCCAAGGACTACAATCTCGCCAGCACCAGCAAGGAGCAGTTCGTGCGCATCGACCTGGTGCGGCGCGCGGACGAGGGGAAGAAGCCGGAGACGGGGGAGGGGCAGGCATGAGTGCGGGTTTTCCGGGCGTCACCCTCTGGGCGGAGATCATTTTTGTCATATCGGCGCTGACCATGCTGGCGGGCGCGCTGGTGGCGGTCATGGCGCACCGCATCATCCGGAGCGTGTGCGGCCTTGCGTTGTGCTGCATCGGGCTCGCGGGCCTCTACGCCTTCCTGAGGAGCCCGTTCCTCGCGCTGATGCAGATCCTGATCTACGTCGGCGCGGTGTGCATCACCATCGTCTTCGCGGTGATGCTGGCGGAGCCGGACGAGCCGGCGGAACCAACCTCGGGCCATGGCGAAGGGGTGTGGCTGGCCTGTGCGCTGCTGGTGGCGGCGGTGGTGGGATGGGGGTTGGCCACCCTGGTGGTGAAGGGGCCCTGGGCCACGCCGGTCGAGCGCGTGGCGGAGGGTTCGGTCAAGGCCATCGGCATCGCGCTCCTGACGACGCACAGTCTGGCCTTCGAGGTGGTGTCGGTGGTGCTGCTGGTGGCCATCGTGGGCGCCCTGGCCATCGCGCACGGAGGACGGGGGGCGGCGCGATGAACACCCCCCTCTACGAACGTCCCGCGGTGTATCTCGTCCTGGCCGTGGTGCTGCTGGTCATCGGGTTGTTCGGGTTTCTCCGCCGGCGGACGCTCATCGGAATGCTGATCTCCGGGGAGATTCTATTCATGGCGGCGTCCCTCAACGTGATGGCGTTGAACCGGTTTTTTTCCCCGCAGCCGGCGTCGGGCCAGATCTTCGTGTTGCTCATCATGGGGCTGGCCGCGGGAGAGGTGGCGATCGGGCTGAGCATCATCATCGCGGTGTACCGCAACTTCCGCTCGATCCGGACGCAGGACCTCTCGGAGATGAAGGGATGAATTCATGACGCCCGAAACCGACATCCGGTTGTTGCTCGCGATCCTGGCGCCGCTGATCGGCGCGGGATTGGTGATGCTCACGGGAAGGCGTCCCAACCTGAGAGAGGGATGCTCGTTCGTGGCGGCCGTGGTTCTGTTCGGGATCACCGTCTCCCTGATCCCGGAGATCCGGGCCGGGCGCGTGCTCACCTTCACGCTGTTCAAGATCCTGCCCGGACTGAGCCTCACCCTGCGGGCGGACCCGATGTCGATGCTGTTCGCGGTGTCCGCATCGTTTCTCTGGATCCTCACCGTGTTTTACGCCGCGGGGTACATGCGCGGGCTGAAGGAGCATGCGCAGACCCGGTTCAACGCCTGCTTTGCCCTGGCCTTGTTCGGTGCGATCGGCTGTGCCTTCGCCGACAACCTCCTGACCCTGTATCTCTTCTACGAGATTGTGAGTGTCTGCACGTACCCGTTGGTGGCGCACCACCAGGACGCGGAGGGATACGAGGGGGGCTTAAAGTACCTGGTGTACCTCACCACCACCGCCAAGGCCCTGGTGCTCCCGGCCATGGTCATGGTGTACGTCCTGAACGGGAACCTGGACTTTGCCTGGAACATTCGCGAGGGCGTGCTGCCCGCCAGTGCCGGGGGCGGGTTGGTGACGGTCCTGTACGTCTGTTTCCTGTTGGGCTTTGCCAAGAACGGCATCATGCCGTTCCACCACTGGCTGCCGGGCGCAATGGTGGCGCCCACGCCGGTGAGCGCGTTGCTGCATGCGGTGGCGGTGGTGAAGGTGGGTGTGTTCTCCACCGTGCGCGTGATGCTCTACGTCTTCGGGGTGGAGCGCATGGATGCGTTGAACCTGGGCATGCCCACCGCCTGGTTTGTGTCGGTAACCATCCTGGTGGCCTCGGCCATCGCCCTGAGCAAGGACAACCTCAAGCTTCGGCTGGCGTACTCCACGGTAAGCCAGTTGTCGTACATCATCCTGGGCGTGGCGCTTCTGACTCCGCGTGCCATCGAGGGCGGGTTGGTGCACATCGCGCACCACGCCTTCGCGAAGATCACGCTGTTCTTCTGCGCGGGGGCCATCTACGTCGCCACGCACAAGAAGAACATTTCCGAGATGGGCGGGTTGGGACGAACCATGCCGTTCACCTTCGGCGCCTTCGCGGTGGCGGCGCTCAGCATGATCGGGGCGCCTCCGGTGGCGGGATTTGTCACCAAATGGAATCTGCTGGTCGGCGCGGTGGATGCCGGATCGATCGGCATCATGGTGGTGCTCCTGCTGAGCACGCTGCTGAACGCGGCGTATTTCGTCCCGGTGGTCTATACCGCTTTCTTCGGACGCGCGACGCCGGTGGGCGCGGGTGTGGGGGCCGGGTCGCACGGCCATGGTCATGGTGAGGGCCACGGTCACGTCCAGGCGGCCGAGGGCGAAGCGCCTTGGGCGATGGTCATTCCGCTGACCTTGACGGCCGCGATCTCGGTCTTGCTCGGGTTCTATCCCGACCTCTTCATGCAATTTCCCAAGGCCCTTTTCCCATGAGACTGGTCCGTATCATCGACTGGATTCTGGCGCGCCGGGTGGGTGTGACGCGGGCCTGCGCCGCAGTGCTGGGGGTGCTGGTGGTCCTCGATGCCATCCCCGGTGTGGTGCACAAGGAGCATGCCCACACCGCGGTCGAACGGCTTCCGGGATTTTGGGCGGTCTTCGGGTTTGTGGGCTGCGTGGTGTTGATCCTCGCGTCGAAAGCGTTCGGGCATGCCGGGATCATGAAACGCGAGGACTACTACGATGAGTGAGTTCTGGCTGCATCCGTCACTCCTGCTGCTGGTGGGGGCCGCCTTGCTCCCGCTGGTCCCGCGCCCGGCGAAGAAGGCCTGGCTGCTGCTGATCCCCATCCTGGTGTTCGCGCGCACGGCGGGCCTGTCGACGGGGAACCACGGCGCGGTCCGGTTCCTGGAGTGGACCCTGGTCTTCGGGCGAGTGGATGGGCTGAGCCAGGTGTTCGGATTCATCATGGCGCTGATGTGCGGCGTGGGAACGCTGTACGGGCTGCATGTGCGCGACGATGCCGAGCATGTGGCGGCGTGGACGTACGTGGCGGGATCCCTGGGGGCGATTTACGCCGGGGACTATCTGACCCTGTTCCTCTTCTGGGAGTTGATGGCGCTCGCCTCGGTGTTCCTGGTTTGGTTTCGCCGGCGTGACGGATCCAATGCGGCCGGACTCCGGTACTTCCTGGTGCACACGGCCGGGGGGTTGTCGTTGCTGTCGGGGATTGTGCTCCTCGGCCGGGAGACGGGCGGCGATCTGACCTTCGGCCGGCTGGATGTGGCGCATCCGTCCCTGGCGGCGGTGCTGATCCTGATCGGATTCTTACTGAACGCCGCCGTGCCGCCGCTGCATGCGTGGCTGCCGGACGCGTACGGTGAAGCGACGCCGAACGGGTCGGTGTTTCTCTGCGCCTTCACCACCAAGACGGCAGTGTACGCCCTGTGCCGGGGTTTTGCCGGGATGGAGATCCTGGTGCCGCTGGGGGTGGCCATGGCGCTTTACGGTGTGGTGTATGCGGTGCTGGAGAACGACTGCCGCCGGTTGCTGGCCTATCACATCATCAGCCAGGTGGGATACATGGTCGCCGGCGTCGGCATTGGCACGCAGATGGCGATCAACGGCGCGTGTGCGCATGCGTTCGCTCACATCCTTTACAAGGGGCTTCTGTTCATGGGCTGCGGCGCGGTGTTGCACATGACCGGGCGCAGCAAGTTCACGGAGCTGGGCGGACTGTACCGGCGCATGCCCTGGACCTTTCTCTTCACGCTGATCGGCGGGTTGTCCATCTCGGCGTTTCCGTTGTTCAGCGGGTTCGTGAGCAAGTCGATGATCGTGGCCGCCGGTTTCGAGGAGCACCGGCTCGGGGCCGGGTATCTGCTCATGCTGGCCTCGGTCGGCACCTTCCTGCACACGGGGCTGAAGGTGCCGTACTTCATCTGGTTTGGGGAAAAGCGCTGCAGCGAGGAGACCTGGGAACGCGCCGCGGAACCGCCCTGGAACATGATGGCCGCCATGATCATGGCGTCGGTGCTGTGCGTTTTCATCGGGTGCCGCCCGGGCTGGTTGTACGGCATGCTGCCGCATCCGGCCGAGTACGAGCCCTACACCGCGTATCACGTTTCGGAGACGTTGCTCGCGCTGCTGTTCACGGCGGTGGGCTTCTTTCTGCTGATCCGGAAGCTGGCGCCGGAAGCCACGATCAGCGTGGACCTGGATTGGTTTTACCGGAAGGGCGGGCTGCTGGTGTTGCGCTGCATTCGCGGCCCGCTGCAGGCGATCGATGACTGGGTGGGACGCTGGTATCGCACCGGCGGACTGGGTTCCGTGCGGGGTTCCGCGCGGGGCGTGGCCTGGTTCGACGGCCGGGTGGTCGATGCGCTGGTGGACGGCGTCGGGGGTGCCGTGCGTGGCGTGGGCGGATGGCTGCGGGGGCTCCAGCGTGGATCGATCCAGGAGACCCTGTTGCTCGCGCTCGGTCTGGCGACCGTCGTGGTGATGGTGGGCTTCCTCCTTTTGCGCGGTCACTAAACGACTTCACCGGAACAGAACCACCCAAGAGCACGGGAACGGGAAGAAAGACAGACAACGCAATGCCAACGGGAACACCAGGGGACGGATTCGGTCTGTTGAGCGTGCTGATCTTCGCGCCCTTGGTGGCGGCGGCGGTCGCGGCCTGCTTGCGCGGCGACATGGTGCTGCGGTGGTGGGCCCTGATCTCGACGAGTGCGATCGGGCTGGCGTCGTTGGGATTGCTGAACCGTTTCGACCCGGCGGGGACGGGATTTCAGTTGGCCGAGCGGATGCCGTGGGTGCGGTCGCTGGGGATCGAGTACCGGCTGGGGGTGGACGGCATGAGCGTGCTGTTGATCCTGCTGACCACCGGACTGGCGCCGTTGTGCGTGCTGGGATCGTGGCGGTACATCGGAGTGCGGGTGAAGGAGTTCATGGTGTGTCTCCTGGTCATGGAGACGGCGATGGTGGGGGTGTTCTGTGCCTTGGACTTCGTGCTCTTCTTCGTCTTCTGGGAGGCCATGTTGATTCCGATGTCGCTGCTGATCGGCGTGTGGGGCGGTCCGCGACGCGTCTACGCCGCGTTGAAGTTCTTCGTGTACACCATGGCGGGGTCGGCGCTGATGCTGGCGGCGATCATCGCGTTACGATTGAAGGCGGGCAGCTTCGGGATCCCGGAGATGATGGGGGGCGGGCTGTCGCCGGAGTTCCAGTGCTGGGTGTTCGGTGCGTTTCTACTCTCGTTCGCGATCAAGGTCCCGATGGTGCCGTTTCACACCTGGCTGCCAGCCGCGCACGTGGAGGCGCCGACGGCAGGGAGTGTGATTCTGGCGGGCGTGCTGCTGAAGATGGGGACCTACGGGTTTCTGCGGTTCTCCTTGCCGATCACGCCGCACGCGGCACGGATGTTCGCCCCGTGGCTGATGTGGGTCTCGGTGGCGGCGATTCTCTATGGCGGACTGGCCGCGCTGGCGCAGACGGACATGAAGAAGCTGGTGGCGTACTCGAGCGTGGGCCACATGGGATTTGCGACCCTGGGGATTTTCAGCCTGACCCAGCAGGGCGTGGAAGGGGCCACGCTGGTGATGATCAACCACGGCATTACGACCGGCGCCCTGTTCCTGGTGGTGGGGATGCTTTACGAACGGCTGCATTCGCGCGATCTGGCGCGCGCGGCCGGCCTCGGACGGGTGATGCCGCGCATGGCGGCGTTTCTGGGCGTGTTCTGTCTGTCTTCGATGGCGTTTCCCGGCACCAACAGTTTCGTGGGCGAGTTCCTGGTCATGGCCGGAGGGTTCTCGGTGTCGAAAGTGCTGATGATCTGCGCGGTGCCCGGGGTCGTGGCGGCGGCGGCGTACAACCTGCGCATGCTGCAGACGGTGGCGTACGGGGGGACGGCGAACCCGGACCATGGCGGCATCCGCGACCTAAGCGCGCGGGAAGTGATCACCCTCGCGCCGTTGCTGGTGCTGGTGCTGTGGCTCGGGCTGCAACCCGCACCGGTGGTGGAACTGATGCAGTCGAGTGTGACGGGAGTCCTGGGGATGGTCCGTCCCTCCAACGCGATGACCTTGGTGCCGTAGGATGCCATGACGACGAGCCTAATCCCTGCGTTCCTGCCCGAACTGGTGTTGTGCGCTGGTGCGCTCGGGTTGTTTGTCCTTTGCCTGGGGATGGGGCGGGTGCGCGCCGGGGCCTGGGTCCTGCTGGCCACGGGTTTGCTGGGGGTGGTGGCGGGGGGGCTCACCTGGGGTGGGGAGGCCATGCTGTTCGATGGTGCGTATCGGGTGGACGGTTTTTCCCAGAGCCTGAAGCTGATCTTGTGCCTCGTCCTGGTCGCGTTGGTCCTGGTCTCGGGCGAATTGCGTGATGTGCGCGAGGACATCCGCGGCGAGTACTGGTTTCTGCTGGCCGCCAGCGCGCTGGGGTTTGTGCTGGTGGTGAGCTGCATGGATATACTCGCCCTGGTGGTTTCGCTGGAGCTGGGGTCGTTTCCACTCTACCTCGCCGTGGCCACGCGGCGGGAGCGGGCGGGCCAGCGCAGTCAGATGGAGTCGGCGATCAAGTACGTGATGTTCGGGGTCGCCGCGAATGCCATCATGCTGTTCGGACTGGGGTATTTGTATGGGCTGACGGGAACCACCTCGCTGCCGGTGATGGCGGCGCGATTGCGACCGCTGGCCGAGACGCCGCTGGCGCTGGCAGGGATCGGGCTCGCGCTGGCGGGGTTGTTCTACAAGCTGGCGGTACTGCCGTTTCAGTTCTGGACCCCGGACGTGTACGAAGGCGCCTCGCACGAGACGGCCGGCGTGATCGCGTCCTTGCCGAAGTTGGGCGCCGTGGCGGTGATGGTCCGCTGGATGTCGTTGGCGGCGCCGGAGGGGCGGACCTTGCCGCTGTTGCTGGGGGTGCTGGCGGCGGGTTCCATGTTCTATGGCAATCTGATCGCCCTGGTGCAGCGTGATTTCAAACGGCTGCTCGGATTCTCCGGCATCGCTCATGCCGGATACGCGTTGTTGGGTTTCGTGGCCCTGGACCAGGCGGGCGCGGCCGCGGCGGTCTTCTACATGACCAGCTACGCGCTCATGGTGCTGGCCTGCTTCACGGTGATCAGCCGGGTCTCGGAGGACGGGCGCAACGTAGGGATCGAATCCCTGGCGGGATTGCACCGCCGATCCCCGCTGCTGGCAGCCACGTTGCTGGTGGGGGCGTTTGGGTTGGCGGGCGTGCCCCCGTTCGCCGGGTTCATGGGGAAGCTGGCCTTGTTCACCGCAGCCTTCGATCGCGGACACGGCTGGTTGGTGGTGGTGGCGGTGATCAACGCGGCGATCGCGATCTACTATTATCTCGGCGTCGTGCGCGCCGCCTTCTTTGGCGACCCCGGCGATCAGCCGTCCATCCGGCTTACCCCCTCCACGAAGGTGGTGTGTGGCGGTCTGATCGTGGGCATCGTGCTGCTCGGCGTCATGCCCGGTCGCGTGTTGGACGGGCTGACGGCCGTCATGTCCACGACGGGGATGCCGGCGGTCGCGGCGCGTGGGGCAGGCAGTTGAGAGAAAGTTCTACCAATGATGAGTTGATTCGAATGGCCTGAGGCGTATCGGTAGGCACGAACCCGCAGTTATCCCGAGGACCCATGAGCACCTCCCTGCCTTCTGGCTCGAACCCCAAGTACGCGTGGTCGGAAATCACTGGCCGGGACTTGCCGAAGCGCGCGCCGGAGCAGCGGCTGCGTGATTTTCATGAGACCCATTTTCCCTTCGACGAAGCGACGGCTCGTGAGCAGGCGAGCCGTTGTGTGCAGTGTCCGCGGCCGGGGTGCGTGATCAGCTGCCCGGTGGGGAGTCCCATCCAGCAGTGGCTCGAGTTGACCGCGGAGGGGAATTTCGCGGAAGCGGCGCGGATCTCAGGGGAAGCGACGCCGATTGCGGAGATTTGCGCGCGGCTGTGTCCGCGCGACCACCTTTGTGAGGACGCCTGTATCCTGAACGGTCCTGCCGAGCCGGTGTCGATTGGTGCGATCGAGGAGTTCCTGGCCGAGTATCGACTCGCTCATGGGGAAGGGATCGTGGTGGGACCGGCGAACGGTTGGCGAGTGGCGGTCCTGGGCACGGGAGTGGCGGGGTTGGCCTGTGCGAGTGAGTTGGTGAAGCGTGGGTTTTCGGTCACCATGATTGGTCGCGCGGAGCGGGCGGGCGGATTTCTCCTGCGCGGCACGTCGACCTTGCGCATTGACGAGGCCATCGTGGATCGACGGATCGGCATGTTGCGCGAGCGCGGTGTGGTGGTGCGTCTGGGGGAGGTGACCGGGCGTGACGTGTGCTTGTCGCAACTTCAATCCGAGTTCGACGCGGTGTTTGTGGGGTGGGACGCGCGGCGTGCGCGGGCGCTGGCGGTTCCGGGAGGCGACTTGCCCGGGGTGGTGCAAGGCACCGAGTTCGTGGGGCACGCGCGCGGCGAGGCAGAGGCTGGGATTCCTGGAGTGGACGTGCGTGGAGGGCGAGTGGTGGTGATCGGCGAAGACGACACGGCCGTGGATTGCGCCCGCACGGCACTGCGCCGCGGGGCCGCGGAAGCGGTGTGTGTGTGTCCGCATCCGGCCGGGTCGCTCACCTGCTGCCGGCGGGAGTTTGAGGATGCGGAGGAGGAGGGGGTTCAGTTTCGATTTGAGGAGACCCCGGTGGCCCTGCGCGCGAACGACACGGGGCGGGTTGGGCAGGTGGTCTTGACCGGCACACGACGGGTGGAGGGCGGAGGCTGGGAGGCCGTGGAGGGCGTCGGGCACGAGATCCCTGCGGATTGGGTAATTCTGGCGATGGGGTTGGAGACGGAGCCCGGGGTGTTGGAGGCGGATTTTCAGCAGCTGCAGACCGCGGAGGACGGCGCCTTGATGGTGGACGCGGCGCAGATGACCTCGGTGCCGGGCGTGTTTGCGGGGGGCGACCTGGTGCATGGCCCCAGCGAAGTGGTGATCGCGATTCGCGATGCGCGTCTGGCGGCGGAAGGAATCGAAGCGTATTTGAAGAGTAGGGCGACCAAGCAGAACGAGCCCGCGGGGTAGCGGGCTCGTGGGCACCCGGCGCGGAGGCCGGGGAAGGACAGGTCGCGGGCGAGTGACTTTACTTGCCGGTGTAACGCAGCCGGTAGATCGCGTTGGCGCTGTCGTCGGAGATCAGGATGGAGCCGTCGGCCGCTTCGGCGCAGTCGATGGGACGTCCCTTGATGTCGGTGCCGTTCTTGAGGAAATCGACGACGCGCTGTTCCCCGTAAGGGTGGCCGTCTTCGAAGAGCACGCGGGTGAGGGAGTAGCCGACCTTCTGGGTGGCGTTCCAGCCGCCGTGATGGGCGACGAACGCGTCTCCCTGCGCGCCGGGGATCTTCGTACCGTGATAGAAGAGCAGGGCGTTGGCGGCGCTATGCGCGGGCATGATCCATTCGGGGATCACCGTCATGGTGGCGTACTTCAGCAGGTCGGGGTGATCCAGGAACAGCAGGTTGGGCTGCGCCTTGCCCACGATCCAGGGGTGTCCATAGAAGCCGCCTTCGCGGTAGTGGTTCAGTTCGGCCGGCGGATTGTGATCGGTGAAGGGCTGCCCATTCTTGCGGTCGCCCTCGTACTTCGCGCCCATCTGGTCGATATCATGGTCGACACCCCAGATCTCGTCGGTGCCGGGTCGCACGGCGAATTTCTCCGTGTTGCGCAGGCCGGAGGCGAACAGCTTCTTGTCGGTGCCATCGAGGGCGAAGGACCAGATCTTTTTACGTTCCGAGGCGTCGATGGGTTCGTCCGTGGCGTTGGTCTGGTCCCCGACGTGGGTGTAGATGCGGCCCTTATGGATGAGCAGGGCGCGCCACATATGGCCGCCGTCCTTGCCCGTGGGGAGTTCCTTCGCATTGAGCACCTGGATCTCCTCGTCGGCCTTGCCGTCGGCGTTGGTGTCGCGCGCCTTGGAGATGGAATTCAGCTGCGCGAACCAGAGCCAGCCGTCATGGAACTGGAGCCCCTGGAGAATCGTCTTGGGATCCTTTCCCTGCACGAACGTGGTCGCCTTCTCGAAGAAGCCGTCCCCATCCGCATCGGTGCAGCGGAAGACCTTGCCCTGGCTGGGAACGCTGACGAAGAGCGCTCCGTCGGGAGCCACTTCCAGGAACCGCGGGGACTTGATCCCGTCCACCGCCATGGATAGTTGGAATCCGGGTCGAACCCAGACGCCTTCGGGGACGGCGGCGGCGGGGGCCAGGTGGGAGAAGGCGAGGCTCGCGGCCAGGCCAGCCAGGCCGAGGACGCGGCAAGACAGCGCGGGGGAAGGGGCGAGGGCGGACGGGCGAGGCCCGGAGTCGCGGGATTGCATGCGCGTTTTTATAGGGTGCCGCGCACAGCCGAGCACGAAAAACTTCCGGATCCGGTGTCGCGCGTTCGACGCGACCGGGGATTGAGTGGGGCCTGGGAGCTCTGGTAGGATCCCGCCATGCCCAAAGACCTTTCTCCCCTGGAGGGGCCGAGTCGCCGGCAATTCCTGCAGACTTCCCTCGCCGCCACCGGCGCCATGGCGCTGGCGGCCTCGACGACGCGGGCGGGCGCGGCGGTGGGCCAGGGAGCGAAGCGGACCGCGGCCGACCAGGTCACCCTGGGGAATACGGGGCTCAAACTGAGCCGTCTGGGCATGGGGACGGGCAGCAACAGCGGCCAGATCCAGTTCGACCTTGGGCGGGAGGGTTTCAACAGCCTGATCCGATACGCCTATGACCAGGGGATCACCTGGTTCGATTGTTCGCAGACGTACAAGACCTTCGAGTGGATGGGCGGCGCGATCCAAGGGTTGCCCCGCGAACGCGTGTTCCTGCAGTCCAAGATCCCCGGCCAACCGGAGGACATCCAGAAGGCCATCGATCGTCATCGCCAAGTCTACAACACGGACTACATCGACAGCCTGCTCGTGCATTGCATGGTGAAGGCGGGTTGGACCGATCCCTGGAAACGTATTCTGGACGGGTTCGAATCGGCCAAGGACAAAGGTTGGATTCGCAGCAAAGGGGTGTCGTGCCACAGCCTGCCCGCCTTGCGCACGGCCACCGCCTCGCCCTGGGTGGAAGTCCAGCTCGTGCGTGTCAATCCCCAGGGGCAGCGCATCGACGGCGAGAACGAATCCGTCTGGAGCGACGAAGTGCACGAGGTGAGTCCGGTGGTCTCCCAGCTGCAGGCGATGCGCGCCAAAGGGCGCGGCGTCATCGGCATGAAGATCCTGGGGAACGGCGAGTTCGTGCGCGCCGAGGATCGCGAGAAGTCGATCCGCTTCGCCATGTCGCGACCGGAGATCGATGCGGTGGTCATGGGATTCAAGAGCCGCGCCGAAATCGACGAAGGCATCCAACGCATCAACCGGGCATTGGCCGAGGTGTGATCTGTTTCGGATTGGGCAAGATCGCGAAAGGCTCGCTAAGGTGGGGCATGCGTTTCCGTGTTCTCGAACGGGCCGGGCCCTGGGTGGTGGGTTGGGCGATCGCGGCCCAGGTGGCAACCGCCGTGTGGGCTGAGCCGGTGCCGGTGTTCCGTCCGAGGGTTCTCGATGCGCAAGTGGGCATCGGATACGGCCTGGCGGTGGCGGATGTGGACGGCGATGGCCGGAAGGATGTGGTGCTCGCGGATCAGCACGTGATCGCCTGGTACCAGGCCCCTGAGTGGAAGAAGCATGTGATGGCCGAGAAACTGACCGAGCTCGACCACGTTTGCGTCGCCGCCTGGGACATCGACGGGGACGGGAAGGCGGAAGTGGCTGTGGGCGCGGGCTGGAATCCCGGGGATACCGTGGGCAGCGGCGCGCTGTTCTATCTCGTGCCCCCGGTGGACCGCACCCAACGGTGGGAACCGGTTCGACTCGCGCATGATCCGACCATTCATCGCGTGCGGTGGGCGGGGAATGGGCGCGGTGGATATGACCTGCTGTCGTTGCCGTTGCATGGCCGCGGGAACCGCAACGGAGCCGGGGATGGCGTGCGCCTGCTCGCCTACCAGCGCCCCGCTGATCCCAAGTCCGCTTGGACCAGTCGGTTGGTTGTCGATCGCTGGCATCTCACGCACAATTTCGACGTCGAGCGCACGGGTGAGGGAGGGGCGGACGCGTTTTGGGTGGCGTCCCGAGAAGGCGTGTTCCGCGTTGCCTGGCAAGGGGGTGTTTGGGCCGACATGCCCATCGCGCTCGCGGGCGAGCGGATGCCGGAGTTCGTCGGCGCGGGAGAAGTGAAACTGGGCCGCGCCGCGGGTGGCGGGCAGATGGTGGCCACCATCGAGCCCATGCACGGAAACCAGGTGGTGGTGTATCAACCCGAGCCGGGGGCTGGGGCTGCCGCGCTGTGGCGGCGGAGCGTGTTGGACGACACCCTGGTGGACGGACATGGTCTGGCTTGCGCGGATTTCCTTGGGCTCGGTCGGGACCAAGTGGCGGCCGGTTGGCGTGCCATGAATCGTCCGGGAACCCGGGTGGGCATCCGCCTGTACGTGCCTCCGTCGGTCGCCGGCGGGGCATGGACGCGCCATGTCTTGGACGACAACGCCATGGCGACCGAGGATCTCCAGGTGTGGGATGCGGACGACGACGGGGACCTCGACCTGGTGGCCGCCGGGCGCGCCACCAAGAACCTGATCCTGTACGTCAACGAGACGCCGAGGCGTTTGACTCAACCTTGAATCCCGCGAGGATGGGCGGGCGTAGTGCGGTCCGGGCCGAGTCGCGGATGACCGCGCTGCCTCGATTCGAGTCCTCCCGCGTCGCCTCACCCCAAACCATGCAGGTTGTTCACCTCTTTATTTCCCCGGGACACAACTACCTTGGGCACCACGGGCAGCCGCCCGGGGAGCATCCGATCGTGGAGGTTCCGTCGATTCGCTGCGTCGAAGGCCGCGGTCTCGAGGGGGACCGGTACTTCGATCACCGGGAGGATTTCAAAGGACAGATCACGTTCTTCGCGTGGGAGGTGTACCGCGAGTTGAGTGTGCGCTTCGGGCGCGCGGATCTGACTCCCGCCGTCTTTCGTCGGAACGTGATCGTGCGTGGCGTGGATCTGAACGCGCTGGTGGGAACGGCGTTTGAGCTCCAGGGCGTGCGCTTTGTGGGAGCTGAGCAGTGCAAGCCCTGTTACTGGATGGATCGCGCCTTCGGTCCGGGGGCGGAGGCGGCCCTGGAGGGCAAGGGAGGATTGCGCGCGCGGATCCTGAGTTCTGGGGAACTGCGGAATCCCTCGTATCCCGCGGCCTCCACGTCGAGCGAAGTCGGCGCGAGGGGAGAGGCGTGATGGGACCCGTGAGAACCGCGGATGCGGATGAGGCAGGAGCGGGTCTCGGGCTGTGGACGGGTGTGGTTTTGGCGGGAGGCAGTTCGACGCGCATGGGGCGGGACAAAGCGTGGCTGTCGCTCGACGGCGAGCCGATGGTCGTGAGGCAGACGCGTTTGTTGAGCAAGGCGGGGGCGACGGAGGTCCTGATTTCGGGGCGAAGTGACGTCGACTACAGTCGATGCGGGGCGCGAGTGGTGTTGGATGCGAACCCGGGACAGGGGCCGTTAGGGGGGATTGCGGCGGCATTGATCGCGGCGCGGCACCCGCTGGTTTTCATCCTGGCGGTGGACCTGCCGAGGGTGGACGCGGAGATGACGGCGTTGATCCTGGGTCGGGCGAGCGCGGTGCGAGGGGCGGTGCCTTGGGTGCACGGGGCGGCCGAGCCGTTGGTGGCGGCGTATCCGCGTTCCTTGGCCGCTAGTGCCAGGTCCTGGTTGGAAACCGGGCGTCGGTCGGTGCGCGGATGGGTCGAGGCATTGCTGAACGAGGGCGTGGTGCAGCGGGTCGACGTTCCGGAGCGCCTGTACGCGGGTTTCGCGAACTGGAACACACCCGAGGACTGCGAGGCGCAGCCGCCCCTGGGCGAACGCGGGGCATCGCCGTAGACTCAGCGCGTGAGCACGTCGGAAGAGGCGGTGTCCCTGGCGGACGCGATGCAGCGGCACTTCGGGTTCCGCAGCTTTCGTCCGTTTCAGGAAGCGATCATGCGGGACGCCATGGCGGGGCGCGATGTGTTCGCCGTGTTGCCCACCGGCGGTGGAAAGTCGTTGTGCTTCCAGTTGCCGGCCCTGGTGCGGCCCGGGATCACGGTGGTCGTATCGCCCCTGATCGCGCTGATGAAGGATCAGGTGGACGGATTGCAGGCAGCGGGGATCCCCGCGACCTTCCTGAACTCCTCCCTGGCTGCGGGGGAATCACGACCCCGGCTGCGCGGGCTGTGGGCGGGCGAGTATAAGCTGCTTTATGTCGCTCCCGAGCGCCTGCTGCTCTCCGGCTTTTTGGAGGACCTCAAACAATGGCGCGTGAACCAGATCGCCATCGATGAGGCGCATTGCATCAGCGAGTGGGGACACGACTTCCGGCCCGAGTACCGGCAGCTGTCAGACCTGCGGCAGCATTTCCCGGGCGTACCGATGATGGCCCTGACGGCGACTGCCACCGAGCGCGTGCGGGGGGATATCGTCCGGCAGCTGCAATTGCGCGAGCCCTCGATTCACGTCGCCACGTTCAACCGCCCGAACCTGACCTATCGCGTGGTCGCGAAGTCCAGCGGCTATGAGCAGTTGCTGCGCCTGATCCGGTCGAAGGGCTGGGAATCGGGCATCGTGTATGCACAGAGCCGCAAGACCACCGAGAGCCTGGCCACGCGGCTGCGTGCGGACGGCGTGGCGGCCGTGGCCTATCATGCGGGTTTGGACTCGGCAGAACGTGCGCGCAACCAGGAGGGATTTCTGCGCGACGAAGTGAAAGTCGTGTGCGCCACCATCGCGTTCGGCATGGGCATTCATAAGCCCAACGTCCGGTTCATCGTGCACTACGACCTGCCCAAGAACATCGAGGGATACTACCAGGAGACCGGGCGCGCGGGACGCGACGGGCTCCCGGGCGACTGCCTGCTCCTGTTCAGCCCGGGCGATGCCCAGAAGCAGATGCAGTTCATCGCCGAGAAGCCAGATCCGAAGGAGCAGGCGCTGGCCCGGGCGCAGTTGCGTCAGATGATGCACTACGCGGAGACGGCGTCGTGCCGTCGCGCGGAGTTGCTGGGTTATTTTGGCGAGACTTGGACCGACGTCCCGTGTGGCGGATGCGACAACTGCCTGAATCCGAGGGGGACCTATGACGGGACGGTGGAGGCGCAGAAGTTTCTCTCGTGCGTGTTCCGCGTGCGGCAGCACAGCGGATTCGGGGTGGGCGTGCAGCACGTGATCGACGTGTTGCGTGGTGCCGACACGGAGCGCGTGCGCAAGTGGGGGCACGAGCAGTTGTCGACCTATGGCATTGGCAAGGAGTTGGACAAGACCGCCTGGTCGCGGGTGGCGCGCGAGTTGTTGCGCCTCGGCTTTCTCGCCCAGGACGAAGGCCAGTTCAGCACGGTGAGCCTGACCGACGCGGGTCGTGGCGTGTTGCGGGCGCGCACCCCCATCACCCTGACCCGTCCCGTGTCCGCCCCGTCCGCGCCACGCACGCGCGCCGGCGAGATTGCCTGTGACGAAGCCCTCTTCGAGGTGTTGCGCGGAGTGCGGAAGAAGCTGGCGGACGAGCTCGGGGTGCCGTCCTACATCGTGTTTGGCGACGTCTCGCTGCGGCAGATGGCGAGGTTGTATCCGACGGACGAGGATGCCTTCCGTCGGGTGCAGGGCGTGGGCGACCGCAAACTGCGCGAGTTCGGACCGGCGTTCATGGAGGCCATCGCTGCGCACGTGCGCACCGCGGGCCGGCAGACGTTTTAGAGTCGCGGAAACATTGGGATCAGAACACGCCGAGCAAGCGCAGCGACGCGACCACCGCGAAGGCGAGGACCAGCGCATCGAACCCACGTTGCGACAAGCGCGCCACCACCCAGCGGCCGAGGAAGAGTCCGGCCACGATGGCGGGAACCAGGGCGGCGTTGAAGGTCAGGGTGGCAGGGGAGATCAGCCCCAACTGCACGCTGAAGGGCACCTTGATGAGATTGATGAGCAGGAAGAACCACGCCGCCGTACCCACGAAGACGTTCTTGGGGACCGCCACGGCGAGCAGGTAGAGGCCCATCACCGGGCCGGCGGCGTTGGCGAGCATGGTGGTGATTCCGGCGAGGAACCCCATGGCCCAGGCGAACGCGGTGGAGTGCGGGACCTTCTGCCAGAGTTCCGGCTTCCAGTCGCGCCAGCCTTGCAGCAGGGCCAGGGCGAGTACGACGGCGCCGATCAGCGGGTTGAAAAGCGCATTGGGAATGCGGCCCATGAAGGCCCACCCCACCACC
This sequence comes from Verrucomicrobiales bacterium, assembly GCA_020845805.1. GTDB lineage: Bacteria > Verrucomicrobiota > Verrucomicrobiia > Limisphaerales > CAIMTB01 > CAIMTB01. The sequence continues at coordinate 21,473 of JADLFD010000734.1, forward strand.
ACGCCCGCGATGGCGGGAGGAAGCGTGCGCAGCACGTGGGACCACTGGGCGTGCCGCCGGAAGAGTGCGACCGCTCCCAGGTCGCCTGCGACCAGAAGGGGGAGGACGACGCCCGTGGACTGGATGCCGGGGAACAGATGCGCGAAGAGGACGACGTGAAGCAGGCTGATCCCCGGAAGTCCGCTCTTGGAGACGCCGACCCCGGTGGCGGCCACCAGGGCGAGCATCCATTGCGCGGCGGTGAGGTCGGGCATCATCCGGGCGTCCGGGAGGGAGGTCAGGTCGCGGGAGCGGGAGCGGGAGTGGCAGTGGGCGACTGACGGTAACTGGCCACCACCCATTCCGAGAGTGTCTGATCCGGGGCGCGAATGGCGGCCGCGTCGAGCGTGAATTCCTTCTGTCCGGAGTTCTGCGCGATCAGACGGAGACCGAACTGGAAGTCGCGGAATTTATCGGCGCACAGGTCGCGCACCGGCCGCTGCGCGAGCTCGGCCTCGGCGATCAAGGCTTCGGCGGCCTCCTCCGTGAAACGCAGCGTGAGGCCGTAGGATTGTCCGAAACGCTCAGCGAATTCGTGCACGATGCTGCGGAGCGTGGCGTGCTGTTCGCGGACCTGCTCGGCCCGCAACCGTTCGAGAGCCGCCTGGGGATCCTGGACCAGGAGGGCGTCGACCACGAACCGTTTCACCCCGGTGGAGGGGAGTTCGAACTTCAGCTCGCGAAAGATGCGTTCGCACACCGTCATGAGCCCGCGGGCACCGGTTTTTTCCGCGGCGGCGAGGGCGGCGATGCGGCGGAGGCCCTCCTCCTGGAAGAGGACCTCGATGCCATAGGCCCCAAAGGCCTGTTCGATCTGGCGGACGATGCTGCCCTCGGAGGCCTTGAGGATCTCGAACAGGTCGGCCTCGGAGAGTTGATGGCAGACCACGCGGACGGGGAGGCGCCCGATGAACTCGGGCTCGAACCCGAAATCGACGAAATCGCGGGTTTCGGCGCGCGCGAGGGTTTCGGAGCCAGCGGAGGACTCGCCGGTGGGGATGGGGGCCTGGGCGGCGAAGCCGATGGTGGCTTCGCGCACGCGGCGTTCGACGATCTTCTCGAGGCCGCCGAACGCGCCGCTGACGATGAAGAGGATGTGGCGGGTGTTGATGGTGGTCGGTTGTTTCCGTCCGCCTCGCTGAAGGTCCATCATGGCCTGGAAATGGCCGGCCATGTCGTTGGGGGCGCGCACCGGCACCTCCGTTTCCTCCATCAGCTTGAGGAGATTCGTCTGCACCCCGCGTCCGCTGACATCACGGCCGGAGACGTTTGAGGCGGCGGCGATCTTGTCGATCTCGTCGATGTACACGATGCCGAACCGGGCGCGGTCGACGTTGCCTTCGGCGCGCCGCACGAGGTCGCGGACGAGGTCTTCGACATCCCCGCCGACGTAGCCGGTTTCGGAGAACTTGGTGGCGTCGGCCTTGACGAAGGGCACGCCGATCAGTTCGGCGACGCTGCGGATGAGGTAGGTCTTTCCGACCCCGGTGGGGCCGAGAAGGATGACGTTCTGCTTGGTGTAGTTGCCCAGTTCACGGCCGGCCAGGGACTGGCGCACGGCGTGGTAGTGGTCGCAGAGCGCGACACTGAGCACCTTCTTGGCGTCCTCCTGCCGGATGACGAAGCGGTCGAGGTGGGCTTTGACCTCCCGAGGCTTGAAGACGAATTGGGACAGATCGAGAGGGGCCTCGGCGGCGGGTGGGGTTGGCGGCGGGGTGCCGGCCGGCGGTTCGGTGGCCGGCGGCTTCTCGGACGAAGCGGAGGCGGAGGCGAAGAGCGGTCCGCCGGGGAAGCTTTGCCGCAGCAGCTCCTGGAGGCGCTTCTGGAGTTCTTCGGGCGTGAGCGGGCCGGTACAACGTTCGCGTGACATCGCGCCGTCAGTGTAGTGCGTGATTGGCCGCGGTAAACCGCGCGGTGGAAGGGAGTTTTGGATTCCGCCGGCGTCCGGGTTGTGGTATCCGGCGAGCGACATGCAGGAGCGCCGAGCCCGGATTCGACGGGTGACCCAGGAAACCAAGATTGCCGTCGACCTGAAGATCGACGGGCGGGGACGTTCGACGATCCGGACCGGGATCCCGTTTTTCGACCACATGCTGACGCTGTTTGCCAAGCATGCGGTGGTGGATCTGACCCTGCGTTGCCGGGGCGATCTGGAGGTGGATGCGCATCACACGGTAGAGGACTGCGGCATTGCCCTGGGGCAGGCCTTTCTGGCGGCGCTGGGAGACAAGCGTGGGATCCGCCGGTACGGAGCCGGGTTTCATCCGCGCAACCCGTTCACAGGCGAGGCTTTCGTGCCGATGGATGAGACTCTGGCGCGGGCGGTGGTGGATTTCTGCGGGCGCCCCTCGCTGGTCTGGCGGGGGATGGGTGGCCTGGCGTATCGCGCGGTGAAGGGCGGGGATCGGGTGCAGGACATGTCGAGTGCGTTCCGGTTCGGTCTGGCGCGCGAGTTTTTCCAGGGTTTTGCCAATGAGTCGCGCTGCGCGCTGCATTTGGAGCTCCTGTACGGCGAGGAACCGCATCACGTGGTCGAGGCGTTGTTCAAGGCCTGGGCCAAGGCGGTGGATTTCGCCTGCCAGGCGGATCCGCGCATTGCGGGCCAGGTGCCGAGCACGAAGGGGAAATTGTGAGTGGCGCAGAAAAGCGATGTGAATACCGGCGCCTCGCGGTGCGTCCAGCCCATGTCGGTTCCTGAACACCAGCCTGAGATCCCGGATGACGCGCTGGTGACGTTGGCGAAGGCCGGCGACATGGTGGCGTTCGAGACGTTGGTGGGCCGGCACCGGGAAAAGATTTACGCACGGGCCTATAGCATCGTGCACAATGAGCAGGAGGCGGTGGATCTGTCGCAGGAAGCCTGGATCAAGGCGTGGCGGCGATTGGCGCAGTTCGAGGGGGACTCGAGCTTCACCACGTGGCTGACGCGCATCACGATCAATCTGTGCCTGGATCATTTGCGCCGGAACCAGCGGCATCGGGTCGAGCCGCTGCCTGACTCGAAGGATGACCCGGAAGCGCTGGACCGCATCCTGCCCCCGGTGTGGGTGAACCCCACCGAGCGCATGGAACGCGAGGAAGTGCGGAAGCGCATCGACGAGGCGATGGCGCGCCTGAGTGAGGCGCATCGGACCGTTCTCGTCCTGCACGAGTTCGAACGCATGGAGTACAAGCACATCGCCGAGACGCTGGGCATCTCAATCGGAACGGTCATGTCGCGCCTGTTTTATGCGAGGCGTCGCATGGCGACGCTGCTGGCGGGTTGGAAACGCGAAAGCGAGGAGGAGGAATCATGAATCCGGATCTCGAACATCGTCTGCAGGCCTGGGTGGATGGCGAGTTGGATGCCTCCTCGGCGCAGGAGATGGAGTCCTTGGTGGCCAGGGACCCGGAAGCCCGCGCTCTGGGCGATAATCTCCGGCTGCTGCGCGGCTTCCTGCAGGAGCACGAGCCGGTTCGCGCCCTGCCGGAAACGCAGGATTTTTACTGGTCAGGGATTCGCCGCGGGATCGAGGCGGAGGAACGCGCCGACCGGGGCCGGGAGTCGTCGGATCCCTCCCGCGAAACCGGCGGGCGGGCGTGGTGGTCCTGGGTCTGGCCGGCAGCCGCGGCCGCACTGGTTCTGGTGGTGATTTCGCTTTTCCCCGGGCGCGAGGGCGGGACGGCCGGCGACCTGGCGACGAGCTCCGGCGCGAGTTCGAGCGCGAAGGCGCCCGCGGTGGTTCCAGTGGTGGGGCACGAGATCGAGGCTCCGGAGGCCGACGGCATGGAAACCGTGACGTTCTACTCCTCCCAGGAATCCATGACTGTGGTCTGGCTCGCGCACGCCGATGTCCTGTAACCTCTTGGTCGTCCTGAAGTCCGTTGGGATCACACCCTGCACGCTCCGATGAACACGCGACTCTTTCTCGAATCCCTGGTTGGAATGGCCGTGCTGGCCCTGGCGGCTCGTGGGGCCGTCGGCGCCGAGCCCGAGGGGACCCGTTTGGCGGCGCAATTGCTCTGGGGTACGAACGGCGAGAAGCCGGCGGGCAAGGAGCTGAAGCCGGTGGAGGGGGAGTTGGATCGGCGCCTGCGCCGGGTGTTCAAGTGGAAGTCCTATTTCGAGATCGAGCGCAAGGCGTTCGCGACGCCGGTGGGCAAGCCGACCAAGGTGGACATGAGCAAGGAATGCCGCCTGGAGGTGCTGAACGTCTCCGGGGACGAATTTGAGATTCAGCTGTTCGGCAAGGGGGTGCTCGTGGTGAAGAAGCGTCAGCGCATCGTGGCGGGCGAAACGGTGGTCCTGGGTGGCGACGACAAGAACGACAACGCGTGGTTTGTCGTGTTGGGCATGGCGAAACCCGGGGATCCGGCTCGTCCTTGAGGTCCGGACGCGGCGCGGCCGGCCATTCATGGACGACAATTCCCATCCGGCTCGGCTGCTGAAGTCGCGGCGGGACCGGGTGCTGGTGTCGGTAGTGATCAATCAGTTGGCCACGCCCGGGCTGGGTTCCTGGATCGCGGGGATGCGGCTGGCGGGGATGGGCCAGTTGGCGTTGTCGATCGCGGGCTTCCTGGAATTCATGGCCTATTTCGTCCTGTTGATCTGGCAGTCGATCCGCGCGTTGACACAAGGGGTGGAGACTCCAGGTCCTTCGGCCACGCTC
>JADLFD010000735.1 GCA_020845805.1 Verrucomicrobiales bacterium
CGGCTTCAGCTCCGCACACCAGCAAGCGCTGGCGGGTCGCCGGCACCGTTCACAAACGGCACGTGGATTCACAACGGGCATCGGCGAAGCAGCGAACCATGAGGACGCCGAGGGAGCAAGCGGGCCAGCATGAACTCATCTCCGCCGCGGCCGCGCGCACGCGCTCTCGCCGCGGCAATCCATGGACACCCGCCGCCGCCCCACGCCAGACTGGTCCTTCGAGAATGCCTATGAGATCTGCCTCCGAGACCTCCGATCCGCTCGTCGCGCCAGCCAGGACCTGCGCGCTGCTCCTGTCTCTGGTGGGGATCATTCCGATGCCCCTGGCGGCAGCCACGATCCCCAACACGTTCCACGCGCCGCGTGCCCTGCCCGACGCGCCCTACCTTCAGGAACTCGGTCGCAAGGTCCCCTCGACGGTGCCACTCACCTCGGTCGCCGTGCATGGGAAGGAAGTTTGGGTCGGAACCGACCAAGGGCTGCTGCGTCTCTCCGGCCAGAACTGGCTCCCCGACCCCGGATCTCCCGCACCCGTGCGCCGTCTGGTGTCAGACGACGGTGTGCTCTGGGCAATGAGCCCGTCCGGACTCCACCGCCAGCAGCCGTCCGGTTGGCGCCAGATCTCTCCTCTCCCGGTGGAGGACATCGTCCGGTTTCGTGGGGAATGGATCGCCACCGCCGGCAGCCGGCTCTACCGCGTCCGCGGCGATGCACTCGAGGCGTGGTCCACCAACGCCGCCCGTTTCCCGGTGACACGGCTCGTTCCCCACCACCAAACCCTCTACGTGCATGGTCCCGGACGACTCGCCCCCTTCAGCCTGGGCGCGTTTGGAGGTCGCGACGCCTATGATTTCGCCGCGGACGAAGCCTGGGACTGGGGCGCCCTGCCCTCGCCCCGAACCCGGGATGCCCTGAGCTCGGGGGCCAGCCTCTTCGTGGCGACCGACCGTGGCCTGGGCGAATTGCGTGGGATGTCGATGACCTCGGTTCGGGGCGAACACGGACTCCCGTTCGAAGACACCACCTGCCTCGCCCTCGGGTTTACCAACGACCTCTGGATCGGCACCTCACACGGTGTGATCCGGAAGGTCCACGATCGCTTCGACTACTTTGCCGGACAACGCTGGCTCCCTCACGATCAGGTTCACAGCATCGCGGTCAACGGACGTACGGTCTACGTGGCCACCCCCGGTGGACTCGGGATCCTGGAGTTCGAACCGTACACACTCGCCAAGAAAGCAACGTACTACGAACGACACTTGGAAGAGTGGGGACAGAAGCGGCTGGGATTTACCCACAAGCTGGAATGGGACGCCGCCCGCAAGGAATACGTCCGCGAGGTGAGCGACAACGACGGGGGTTACACCGGAAATTACCTCGCCGCCCAGTGCTACCGATTCGCCGTCACCGGCGACCCGGAGGCCCGACGTGAGGCAACCAACACCTTCCACGCCTTGCGCTGGCTGGAAGCGATGACCGGCATCCCCGGATTCCCCGCTCGCTCGGTCTGGGCGAAAGGCGAAGTCGGTCACCAGGCCGGCCACGGCTCCGGCGGTTACGCCGCCGAATGGCACGACACCGCCGATGGCCGGTTCGAATGGAAGGGCGACACCTCCAGCGACGAACTCTGCTCGCATTTCTATGCCCTCACCCTCTTCCTCGACCTCGTCGCCCAGGGGGCAGAGGTCGCCCAAACCAAACGTCACCTCGCCGCGGTTGCGGATCATCTGATCCGCCACCGCTGGCAACTCGTGGATCTGGATGGAAAACCCACCCGCTGGGGACGCTGGGATCCGGAGTACTTCAAGACCGACGAAGGGAAGTACGACCGCGGCCTGCAGGCGGTGGAACTTCTGTCCTTCATCAAGACCGCGGAAGTGGTGACGGGCGAAGAGCGTTTCCGCAGCGCCTACCAAGAGCTGGTGAGCCTCGGCTATCCGCAATTCACGCTACGCGCACGCAACACCTTCCCGCCGGAAAGCGTCCTGCATTTCCTCGACGAGCTCGCCTTCTGGAGTTGGTGGAACCTGCTGCGCTACGAGCAGGATCCGGAATTGCGCGCCTTGTATCGACGTGGCTACGAACGCAGCTACGAGGTGGTGCGCGTCGAACAGAATCCGTGGTTCAACTTCCTCTACGGGACCCTGACCGGCCATGACGCCGAACCTGAGGCCTCGGCGGAACACCTCCGTGCGTGGCCACTGGATCTGCGCATCTGGTCCTACCAAAACTCACATCGCAGCGACCTCCGCACGCCGCCTGGTTACGTGGCGCTCAAAGGCGGGACGCGCACCTTCCCGCCACGCGAGACCGAACCCTTGCGCTGGGATCGCTGGCTCATGCAACCCGATGGCGGCGCGGGCGGGAATGAAGTCGTGGAACCGGGCGCGTGGCTCCTGGCTTACTGGATGGGGCGCTTCCACGGATTCCTCGCGGCGCCGACCGAAACCGACCCCGCGCTCCTGACGGTGACGCATTCACTGAATCACGAGATGGGCGCCAAACCCTACGCCGGGCCGCCACGACCCGAGATTCCGTAGCCGCCGTCGTGAGACGGCGCTCACTCCTCCGCTCCCGCTCACCCCATTCGCCAACGCCGTTCAGCGCGGACTTCACGTCCGCGGCTACTCCTTCGTCCCGTAGCCGCCGTCGTCCAGACGGCGCTCACTCCTCCACTCCCGCTCACCCCATTCGCCAACGCCATCCAGCGCGGACTCACGTCCGCGGCTACTCCTTCGTCCCGTAGCCGCCGTCGTGAGACGGCGCTCACTCCTCCGCTCCCGCTCACCCCATTCGCCAACGCCGTTCAGCGCGGGCTTCACGTCCGCGGTTACGGAACGGGCCCGCGTCTCTCCTACCTCGACGCCTCACGCGCCGTCAGGCGTAGCCTAACCCACACCAGAGCGGGCGCCTCCAACTTCAACCGCAACGAAGCCCCTCCCCCCGTAATCCGTTCCGTACGCACCTCCCCAAACTCATGCGCGCCATCAACCCTCCGGATCTCCGCGGCGAAAGCCTCGACTCCGGAGAGCCCCTTCCAGCTCAGCACCCAATCCGACCGTGGGTCGGCAAAATTGGCCACCAACATCGTCGCCGTTCGCCCGTCCGCACTCAGCCCGGCAGCGAACCCCAGCTTCCCACTCACCCCACCTCGCGTCTCGACCCGGTTCGGCGTTTCCACCAGACCCTGAAAGGCGCGCAACGCCTGATACGCCTTCAGCGGCACACCCTGCTCCGTGAAGATGCCAAACGCGCCAAGCTCGCCATGATAGAAATTGCAGACATCCACCGGCGCGTCTTGCAGCTCGAGCAGCGCGGTGACGAGGAAGGCCGCGCCCGGCGCCCCGGACATGGCCTCATAATAACGCTGACGCCCCATCGGGGTTCCCGACTTCGTCAGAGGCTCCCAGGAATTGCCCGGAAGATAATTCCATTCGTTCAAATGGTTCTCGGTCGCGGTAAGACCTTTCGCATCCAAAAGCCGCCGAATGGCCCGGGAACGCACGGTCAATTCCGCTGGGTCGGCGGTGTAACAGTGCCAAGAGAAGAAATCCAATGGCACCTTCTCGCGACCGCACATCTCCAGGAAACGGACGGCGAAGTCGGTCGGAACAAACTCACCCCGGACCAGGTTCCCGCTGGCTCCAAGAGACGGGCCGCCCACCTTCACCTCCGGGAACCGCTTCTTGATCGCCGTGGCGGCCACGCGATACAGCCGCAGGTAATCCTCGTCCGTCCCTGTCCACATCACCGGACGGTTCTCCGGTTCATTCCAGATTTCCCAGTACCGGATCCCGTGATGAAACCCGTGGGCCCATCCCTCGTTGTAGTGCCGGATGATACCCAGGCAGATCGCCGCCCACTTCTCGGGATCCGCGGGCGGATGCACGTACCGCTTCACGCTCGTGTGCTCGATGCTCTCACCCAACCGGTAGATGGGTTCCGCCCCCGTCCGACGCACGGCATCGATATACTCATCGGTAAGCCGGAAGTCATAGCTCTCGGGAAGGGACGGATCCGCCTGCGGATGCGGAAACACCGCGTGAATGTCCACCACGTACGGATTCGGCCAACCACAGTCATGCAATCGAGTGAAGGGAATCCCCAGCGCCTTTTGCTCCTGGATCACCTCAAAAATCCCCCCTGGCGCCAGCGGCCCCTTGTTGATGCCGTGTAACGGTCGGACGGTCCCCGCGCGAACCGAGAAATCCACGCTCAACGGCACCTCCTCGGCATGCACCGTGTGGAGGACACACACCAACAGACCGACCAGAATTCGGCAGGTGCCCACCAAGGCGGGAGGATGAAGGTCGATCAGGTTCATATGTTCAGGGTTCGCACCGTGCCCACTCGGGTTGCCGCAACTTCGGCAGTTCTGTGATCGCGCGGGGGGCATCGCCTCGAAGCGCTTCGCCACCGAAGCCTCCTATCGCGCGTCCTTCTCGGTGGGACTCGGCGCCACCGCCGTTGCTTTGCGTTCGCCCGCGTTCCGGTAAAGGCGTCCCTCCCACCATGTCTCTCCGGGTTTCCAGTCCCGTTGCGCGACCCAAACCTCCTGCACGGATTTCGCACGGTTGGCCAGCGCGTAGAAGGGAATCGCGACGTAGGCACGCTGCTCGGCATCCTGGCCAGTGATGACCTGGATACCACCCAGCAGGTCGTCTCGGGCTTCCACTCGGAACACCGGATGCTCAGGCAATTCGATCGCCGCCCGGCCGTCGTTGTCCACGCCCTCGAATCCGTAGACCACCGGGCCGCGTTGCAGGGCCACCTTGCCCACGCAGCCCTGGATCCTCGGGTGCGCCTCGACGCGTTGCACCGGCATGTCCATGAGGAACACGATCTCGTCATTCGCCCGCCACTCGCGTTCGAGGCGAACGAAGCCGCGGTCCGACCTCCGCAGCGGACGCACCGGAGTCCCATTGATCGACAAGGTGGCGCTCTCGCACCACCCCGGCCATCGCAGGTTCAGCGCAAACCGGGCGGGTTCCTCGGCGAGCACCCGGAAGCTCACCCGCCCGTCCCAAGGGTACTTCGTCTCCACCTTCAACCCCACCGTCGCGCCTTCCATCGGCAGTTGCGCGGTGCCGTTCACATAGAGATTCACGTAAGCCTCGCGTCCCCCGGACGCATAGGCGTAGCGCCCCACCTGGAACAAGGTGCGGGAAAGGTTGGGCGGACAGCAGACCCACGAGTTGTAGCGGGCGCGGTTCGTGTCGCTAAGCGGGTTCTGGTAGTAGGAGTTGGTCCCGTCGAGTGAGATGCCGTGCAGCACGGCGTTGTAGAGCACCCGTTCCAATACGTCGCCCGTGTCGGATCCGCCTTCGAGCAGGAACATGCGCTGCGCGAAATCCATGAGCCCGCAGGCCGCGCAGGATTCGTAGTAGCCGTGGTTCGGCAGGTCGAAGTCCTCGCCAAACGCCTCGTGCTCCTGACGCGGTCCAGTGCTCCCCGTGATCGTCATGCGGCGCAGCGTGACGCTGTCCCAGAATCGGTTTGCCGCGAGGCGATAGTCCGCATCGCCGGTGGCCAGGGCGAGGTCGGCCACGCCGGTGGCAAAGAACGTGGACCGGACCGCATGTCCATCCAGCACTCGCTGCTGGCGGAGCGGCACGTGGTCCTGGAAGTACGACCGCGGCGTGTCGCCGAACGGCTTCACCACGCCGCGCCCGCGCCACTCCACCCACGCCTTCGCCAGCTCGACGTACCGCGCCCGACCCGTGACCCGCGCCAGTTCCACCAGAGCCATCTCCAACTCGGCGTGCCCGCAGAATCCCGGAACACCTCGCGGTCCGAGGAAATGGTCATACGCCTCGTCCGCCGCCTTGCAGGCGATATCGAGGAGAGCCCGTTTACCCGTGTTGGCGTGGTACTCGATGGCGGCCTCGATCAGGTGCCCAAGCACATAGCCGTCGTGCGAACCATCAAGGAACTCCGGGTCCCATTCCGGTTTGCCCTCATTGATGATGTACACATGGGCGTATCCGTTCGGACGTTGCGCCCGCGCGAGGAGGTCCACGATCTCGTCCACCTTTTGCTCCAAGGCCGGATCCGGGAATATCCCCAGGGAATGCGCGATGGTCTCGATGAACTTATGAAGATTGGCCTCATCCCAGGTGCCATTGAATGGACCCACCGTGGGGACCCCCGCCGCCTTGCGCAATGAACGCAGATTGTGGCCCATGTACTGCCACGAATGCGGAATGGTACGCTCCCGGTAAATCTGGAGCTTCGGCCCCCAGAAACCGCCCTCGAGACGCACCTGACGCACCGGTACGGGCTGGATCTTCCCCTGCCGTCCTGCCCAGACGCTCGCCGGATCCGGCGCTTCGAGCTGCTCCGCCGCGGTGGCCATGAGCCCGCAGCCAACACCGGCACACAACACCACGGACATCCACAGGCTCTGGCACAAACCCATCCATCGACTCTCCCGTGCGTGTCCAACGACCGACAAGGCGAATCCATGGACCTTTCACTCACCCGCACGGACTCCCACCCCATCGAGGCGGCCGCGCCCGGACGAAAGCCACCAACACGCCGATCACGGCTCCTCGAGGACTCGATAGAATCCGGATCCCGAGGAATCCGCGGGAAAACCGAACGACTTGAGCGTTCCCTCCCCAATGAATGCCTCTCCCACTTCGGACCACCCCTGCAGATCCCGCGAATGCTGGACGCGATATTGGTTTCCAACGCTGGCCGCCACCTCGAGCAACACCGCGGGTCCGCGACGAGCGTCGACCACGGTGGGACTCCCCGCGGGTGCCGGATCAAGGAACGCCACCCAGCCGTGAGCTGAAGGAAGACCCCACGGGCCAACCGGCTCATACGCGGATCCGATGAGAGTTTTCCCGTTACCCGAAACACCCAGGCAAGTCAGCAGTTCCCAGCCCGCGAGATCAACGCCCCGTCTCGTCAGAAACGCTTCGGCGGTCTGGATCCCGTGTTCCTCCGTCCAAATCCAACGATCCTCACCCACCACCATGCGCGCGTCGTCCGTGATTCCCGCCAGGCGCAGACTGGTTCCCGGAAAGGAGAGGCCCGCGAGGTCCCAACGTGCTCCTGCAAACCGATATCGCATGAGCACGTTTCCCGATGAGGTACCTGCCGTGGCGAACAGGGTGGTGCCAGCCGGGTCCAAGGCCAAACTCACGGGGTAAGGATGCAAGGTCGGGTTCCCTTCGAACTGAATGGGCCCCAGGTGGTGGAGTTCTCCGTCGCGATCGATCCAGCCGATGGATTCACGATTCCCAGCGACGATCCCGAACACGCGGTTTCCATCTCCGGAGAGGCACAGCAGATTCTGAAGTCCGAGCAACGTCTCGAGTCCCGTCGTAGTTCGCCATCGATGCATGGCGGATTGATTCGTGCCCACCGCCTGCGACGCCCAGACGACCGTCGCGCCATCGCGGGAGAGAAGGATCTGTTCAATCCTCCTCCCCCAGGGATACATGACCAGACGACGGGTTCCTTGGGCGGCGCTCCAAAGCAGAACCTGACTCCGATCTTCGATCTCATACGCAGAATGGGCAAAGGCGATTGACGTCCCCGTTTCGTCCATACGTAAGAGATAGTGATCCGCCAACGATCCTCCCGCCCATCGCCCCAGAAGATCCTCCACCGGAGGCAGGACGTAGTTCCCACCCCGCAGGGTCCATCGCGACGCCAGGTAGGGACCGTAACGAGGATGATTCTGCCATCGCACGCCCAGGACGTGTCCGTTCGTGGAGACGCTGTAGGGCCATGCACAGCGCATGAGAATCGCGGGCGCTGCGTCGCTGGGAATCCACGAGCCCAACAGGACTGCCGCCCACAAGGCGGGAAAAGCTGCGTCCAGGAACCGACGCCTGAGCTCAAGGCAACTCGACATATCTGAACTCCGGATGTTCCACGGTTTCGCCGACCGGCCGATAGAAGCGCCGCAGCGTTCCGTCCCCGATCAAATCACCGCCCACCGGGATCCACGTGTCCTGAGCGATCCGTTCCTGCCGCTGATAGTGAACTCCACGGCGGGTCGAAAACTCATAGACCTCAGCCCGCCGTGGCTTCACCGGAGTCGCCACGAAGGAAGGCTCCTGGTAGGAGTCGTCCAGAATGGCGATCCATCCCAAGACCTCATTCGATTCAGAAAAGGAGCGTTGCCCAGTGCCGATCAGGACCTTTCCATCCGAGGAGATCGCGGAGCATCTCTCAAACTGCCACCCCGACGTGTTGATGCCTCCCGCCTTCAATTCCTTGCGCATGTCTCTCCAACCCCTCCCGTCCCGCCAAAGCACCGCCGCTGACCGCGATAGCGCTCCAATCCCGCTGATATCCTGTCCAACCAACGTCGCCCCATCGGCAATGCCTCCCAGTACCACTGTGCGATGATCTTCGGGGACCGGTATCAAATCCCACTTGCCGGACCTCACTGTCCACCGCCACGGGGACGTCCCATCATACCCAACCACGATCTGTCCATCAGGGGAAAGCCAGGACCAGGCATCATTGGCAGCCCACGCCCATCTGACATTCACGTCCTGGTGCTTTGGCAAATCTTGGATCGGGTTTCCTGTGCCGAGGCGCAAAAGGCCGAGCGTTTCCGACCACGAGGCATATCGCCCCAGGAGCACGCGACTATCTGCTGAAGCCCCCCACACCTCGAACAGTTCAGGCAGGATCCGGATCCCGGTGGCCGCCGTCCAACGGTGGGCACGCGGGGGCTCACCGAGTGTCATGGACACGCGGCTGATCACGAGCGTCTCGCCGGCATCCAAAACCACGAGTCGCGGCTGCAGGGTCATTTCCCGAACCCGGGTGCCCCAGCCCAGATCTTCGATCCCGCGGTCCGGGGTCCATCGGTATCCTTGATGCGGGGGATCCGCCGTCACCCAAAAGACCGCATGCCCGTTGTAGGAAATCGCGGGGGCATATGTTCTCGTCTCGGCCCGAACCAAGTCATTCGTCAAAACCTGCATCCCGCCCCCAAGCGACCAGACAAACGGCTGTGGCGTCTCACCGGTCCGAAGCCCCGCCTGGCCAATCACGAAACGGCCGTCGCCGGAGAGGCCGGTTGGCATCGCGTTGGTCAACACCACGAGTCCCACTCCGCGCGCAGGATAGCTCGTCGCGCCAAGAACGATCAGGAGCAGGCACTCCACCGCCCGGACCCAGCCGAGGGCACGGCGACTCATGCGCGAAGCGTATGGACGACGTGGACCGTGTCCAGCGGCCTGGGGCGAAGGTGAGCTCCCCCGCGTTGACTCAAATTCAATGACACCGAAGGGGTGGACGCCTGGAGGGCGTTCGAGGGGTCGTTGACTCATGGCAAAAAGACACCGGCAAAATCCGGTGGCCATGAAGATGAGCCGAGCCTCTCCCGCGCAACGCCTCGATGAAGAGAGACGTTCACGGCATCGACGGGGCGCCCGCCCCACCCACCCACCCCCATCTGTGAATTCTGTGCCTTCTGTGGATCTTCTCCCCCCCAGCCCCGGATCATTTTCCTCTCCCTCTCATAACTCACCGAGACCGAGATCTCTGGAGTCTCCCCGATCCAAGCCGAAATCACCTACGCACTCCTCGGCACCACCATCAAGCTGAGCTCCCGGACGGACATCGAAACGTCCAGGATCCCGGGCACCTCCCAGCCCAGGTTCATCCCCGTGATCCGGTAGTCCTCCAGACGCCGCGATTCGGTGAGGTACCCCTGCCGCCACGCCGTCTCCAACGCCTCGCGCATCAGCGGCAGAAGTTCGCTGTTCACCGAGACCCAGTCCCCATCATGGGCACTCGCGCGGGAAAAGGTCTCACCGGCAGGGGTGAAGATGAACATCCCGGACCCCGCCGTATCCTGTGTCTTATGCGCGAGCGGGAAACGATGCCGATCGTCGTAGAGGGGGATGCCGAACCACAAAAAGCGCCCGAACCCACCCGACGCCCGGTTCTGGTTCTGCAGGGTCAGGAAGACCTGGAACTGTGCCGCATGCCGGCCCGTGGAATAGTCGAGCGTCCGGCGCAACCGCGATCGGATCAGCTGGACCGCGATCCGGAAGCGCACGCTCTCCAAGGCGCTGATCGCCGGCGGATCGGAGAATGCCTGTTCCACCAGCAGGTGGACCCACGGCTCCCCGTCCCGCCGCGCCCGCTCGCCATATTCCTCCCAACCATTCACCGCCAGGACCAGTTCGGTATCGGATACCGCTCGCGGCCCGCGCCCCAGGCTCAGCGATTTGCAGGCATTCGCCCAAGTCCGCCTGGACCCGTCGTCGGTGGACGGCTGGACCGCCAGACTCTCCCGACTCGACCACTGGACCAGATCCCACGCCGGCGAGCCGGACTCGAATCCGGCCAGAACTCCATACCGATCGTGGCGGCCTGGGTTGGGTCGACAAACGTGGAAGCCTCTTTGGAAATGCGGATCCCCGATCAACTCCCGTCCCGCACGAACAGCGTCAGCGACGGCGTCGGACGCCGGCTTCACGGAACCCGCCGTCCCTGTTGCCACGCCGTTCGTGGGCGGCACGGGTCCACCGAGCGCTTGGCGCACCCGCGCGGCGCTCAGGACCAACGCCCCCCAGCCCATGGCCGCCCGCAGCACCTCGCGTCGATTCCCCTGCCCGCGCCACCGCAGGGATTGCGTCATCCCTTCTCCGACGAGATGAACCTCTGGACATTGCATGGAACGGGCGAAGCTTGGGGCCCGTGAGGCGTGTCGGCAATCGCGGTCCGGATCAGACAGCACCTTGGTTACGCCGGGCGCCAGCATTCGAAACGCCACACTTCCCGGTCAGCGACATGGCCCGAAGCCAAGACACAGACCGGCGGGCGGGTTCCGTTTCCGGATCCAGACCGCAGGTCGCGTGAATGGCGCGATCACGCAGCCCGATTTCCTCATCGCCAACCCCACGACCCCCATGACGACCTACCACGCTTACGCCGCGCAATCCGCCGGCGGCCTCCTCGAACCCTTCACCTACGACGTCGGCGACCTGGCCCCGGAAGAGGTCGAAGTCCAAGTCAGCCATTGCGGCATCTGCCACTCCGACCTCTCGATGCTCGACAACGAATGGGGGATGTCGCGGTTCCCACTGGTTCTCGGACACGAGGTGATCGGCACCGTCACAGCCCTTGGCGCGCAAGCCAAGGGCCTGAAGGTGGGCCAGAAAGTCGGCGTGGGCTGGTCCGCGTCGAGTTGCCTCGCATGTCACGAATGTCTCTCCGGTCATCACCAACTCTGCTCCTCCAATCAGGGCACCATCGTCGGCCGGCACGGCGGTTTCGCCGATCGAATCCGTGTCCAGTGGGCCTGGGCCCGGCCTCTGCCGGAAGGACTCGATCCCGCCAAGGCCGGACCCCTGCTCTGCGGCGGCATCACCGTGTTCAGTCCGTTTCTCGTGCACGGAATCTCATCGACCGCCCGGGTCGGGATCATCGGCATCGGTGGCCTCGGACACATGGCCCTCCAGTTCGCGCGGCATTGGGGATGCGAAGTCCACGCCTTCACCACCAGCGAAAGCAAGGAAGCCGAAGCCCGGCAACTCGGCGCCCACTACGTCCACAACACCAAGCGGGACGGTGCGCTGAAGGGCATCGCCGGACGGTTGAACCTGATCATCTCCACCATCAACGTGCCTCAGGATATTCCCGGCCTGCTCGACACCCTCGCGCCGCGCGGCGTGCTCCATGTGGTCGGCGCCGTCCTCAAACCGCTCGAGGTCCCGGCGTTCGGACTCATCACGGGCCAGAAATCCCTCGCCGGCTCGCCCACGGGAAGCCCCACCGCCATCGATCTCCTGCTGGAGTTCTGCGCCCGGCATCACATCGCGCCCACCACCGAGCTCTTCCCGATGTCCAAGGTCAACGACGCCCTGGAACATCTCCGCGCTGGAAAAGCCCGCTACCGCCTGGTGCTCCAGAATTGAACCACGTGCCCGCCCAGGCCCCAGCGGAAATCTTGCGCCTCCGCGACGGGCCGTCGGGCAGGTATCGTGCGTTCGTTTACTTCGCCCGGATTCGGTTGTTCTTGGGGTTGTGTTCCAGCTCACACAGCCCGAGCGCTTCCATGAGCGGCGGGACATAGACCCCAAAACGCCCGCGAAGACCTTTCTTCAGGCCATACCAGCCTTTCACGGGATTCGTTGGCGAGCGGCCCCACGATTCGACGGTCCCCTCCTTCGCTGGTTTCTGTTCATCCGCCCCACCCAGATCCATCCAGTCGCCGTGCGCTTTCAGCATGGCGTGCAGGTCCTGGATGCAGCGGGCATCGTAGTGGAGGATCGTCTTCCCCACGGTGCAGACCAGGATCGGTACCCCGTCCTTGGTGTCCGCGTGCATGGTGAACTCCGCCGTGCCTGGGGGAGTCTTGAGCGGCAGGGGGTTGTCTTGGGTTCGGTTGAATGAGGCCATAGTCATCCTCAATTTCGCGTCCCGATCCGCAGGCACAAGCATCAACTCTGAAACAACGCGGAGCGTCTACCGCCGCAGACGCCAGGTGGAGTCAGCGCGGTGCGCGGAAGCCTCGATGCGACCTCCGGGAACGTCGGC
>JADLFD010000736.1 GCA_020845805.1 Verrucomicrobiales bacterium
GCTTCGTCACGACGCCCGGCATTGGCAGCACCAGCATCCGGCTCGACATTCCGGTGGAAACCGACGACCGGGACGAGAGCGTGCTGCGCAAGAACAAGTACAAGCAATGGCTCGACCGGCAGGTGCGGCAGGGTCGCATCGACAAGAAGGAAGTCGGCAAGGACGGCTTCCTGATCGCGGACAAGGCGGCGTTCGAGATCGTGGGTGAGTACACCCTGAACTTCACGCCCGTCCGGGACAAGACCGGGCGGCGGCGCAAGCAGGCGGAATACGTCACCGACAAGAGAGTCGTCGCGGACTACATCCGGGGGCGGCTCAACCGGGGCGACTTCCCGGAGATCACCGAGGACATCCGGCCCGTCACGGTCGAAATCGACGGGGAACTTGTGGAAATGCTGCCGGTCACGGAGGCCGGAAAGCGACGTGTGGCAATGGCGGCGGCAGCCGCGGGGTGATAGCCCTTGTCTCTCAAGCTCAATCGCAAGGCATGTGATCCCGTTTCGTTCACGTTCGACATCGATGTGGATGCGGACCTCTCCAATGAGGTCCTGATCGATGGCTACTCCTGGGGGATGCTCCACATCCCCGCGAACTTCGACGGGACCCAGATCAAATTCCATACCGCGCCCACCAAGGCCGGGACCTATACGGAGGTGATCGATCCGAATACGGGCAGCGACATCACCTACACGGTAGCGGCGAGCAAGTCCTGCCCGATGCCGCCGGAAGTGTTCGGCGCGTCCTATCTCAAGATCGAATCGGTGACTGACCAGGCCACAACGGACACGGTCATCACCGCCACGTTCCGGAGCTAGCCCGATGCCGCGTGTGCCGGTACGCCAGATCGGAACCAAGATCCGGCCCGGCTGGGGGCTGAAAGTCGGGCAACCGCTCAAATGCGGGCAGCCGTTCCGGTTGCTGGGCGGGCCGCGCCGAGCGGGGGTGAGCCAATGAGCATTCCCTTGGCGGTCGATGGCGAGACCGATCTCGACTCGAACTTCTTCAATCCGATCATCCAGGCGATCAACACCGTCCCGCTCACCAACATCGAGACGGCGTTAGCACAGAGCAACGCGCGGGTTGGGGTGGCGAACGTGCTGGACTACGGCGCGGTGGGAGACGGGTCCACCGATGACTCCCAGGCGTTTGTGGATGCGATTGCCGATGGATATGAAATCCAGATCCCGGCGGGCAAACGCTACAAGGTGGTGGATGTCGAGATCCCGTCGCACCGCGCCCTGCGCGGCGTCAAGCGAGGCTACGAATCTACCTCGCAGGGCGCGATCATCCAGGGGGTCTCCGGGCATTCAGTGTTCACGTTCCCGTCCGGGGTCACGACCCGTGGGGTGTCGTTCGATGACCTGACGATCTCCGGTGGAGATAAGGGGATCGTGTCGCCGTCGTGGTCCTACGGCATCTCGATGCGGCGGGTCACGCTGACCAACCAGCAGTACGCCGGAATCTATTGCGACGGCGCGATCGAGCGGTGGAGTCTCGACTTCGTTGCCATCGAAGCCTTACCCGGCCACACCACCAGCAAGGGATTCCAACTCAGTGATACGACGTATAGCGGCGAGAACTATATCGACAAATGCACGTTCAAGGACGTGCGCACGTCCGAGGGATCGCACGGCTGGTACATCATGGGGGCGCGGGGCAACAGCAACACCTGGATCAACCCCGTGCTGAACAACCACCGGGTTGCCGGCATGCACCTGCGGCGCAAAGAAGCCACCGTCATCATCAACCCGAACACCGAGTCGAACGGCGGGTTCGTGAACCCGAAGTTCACCACCGGCTCGATCACCACCGGCACCAACTCGCTGGTGGTCGCCAGTGCGACGGGGTTCAGCCAAGGCCAGACGATCACGGTGCAGGGCGCGGGGGCGGGTGGCATCGATCTGGTGACCACCATCTCGTCCATTGCCGGCACCACGTTCACGCTGGCGGACAACGCCTCCACCTCCGTGACCAGCAAGGAAGTGACCAACTCGACCGCTGACGACTTCGTGTTCGACAACGGCGGTGGGACCGGCCTGTCCCACACGATGATGATCGGCGGCTTCTTCGGCGACCGGCTGAGCCAGTCCGGGGTCCGGTACGCGATCAATGGCAACGGGATGAACTCCCTGATTCTGATCGGGTCGCACGCGCGCCATGCCCCGATCTACACGCCAGTCAACAAGGCGACCACCTTTGGCGTGCGGGCCACCTTCCGACCGGCCGACACCCCGCCGGTCGTGACCGGCAGCCGGGGGAGCAACGCCGCGCTCGCCTCTCTCCTGACCGCGCTGGCGGCCGAGGGATTGATCCAGGACGGCACCTCATGAGCGGACCGATCACCAAGGTCGCGACCTTCAATGGCGCGCTCGATGGCTTCACGGGCGTCGATCCGATCCGCTATAGCAGCGGCCTGCTCGTTGAGGAAGGCACCACCAACTACGTTACGAACCCTTCGGCTGAATCCAACGTGACCGACAAGATCGCCAGCGGTGGGATGGTGGTGACCCAGAGTAACGAGCAGGCGTCGGCGGGCACCTACTCGGTCAAGGCGGTGGGGGACAACGGGTCGTTCGTCCGGCTATTCGACGCGGCGTTTGGGGCCGAGGGTGTGCTGACCAACCAGCCGGTCGCGCTGTCGGCGGATGTGATGAGCAACGACAGCCTGTCCTCGACTCTCATCACCGTCCACAAGAACGCTGGGGTGACGGTTGAAACCCCGGTCAACGCGGTGGAGGCATTCCAGCCGACCCTGACACGGCAATACTGGACCATCACGCCGACTGATGCTGCCGCGCGAACGGTGCGGCTGCATGTAGGCCACCGGGCAACCAACAAGACCATCTATGCCGACCGGCTCCAGGCAGAAAAGAAAGCCTATTCCACTAGCTACGCTGACCTCACGATGGGGTCCGGCTATAGCGATGGCGGGTCAGGCATCACGGTGCGCGCCGCCTCGTCTGCATCGCTCTCCCCCTCCGGCCTCCTGATTCCTTCTGCCGGGGCCATCGCCATGCGCGTCACCCCCACCATCGAGACCGGGGTGGAGGAAATCTGGGGCGAGGTCGGGGCCAAGGGCAGCGGCACCGATCACGTCCGCTGGGGCCGGGACAGCAGCAAGCACCCGTTCGTGGAGTGGAGTGCCAATAACGCCTCCTACCAGCGACTCACGGGCAGCGAGACCCTGAATGCGCTTACGGCCTACGACCTCTATTTTGGCCACAGCGCAACCACGATCTCACTAGCGGTCGATGCCGGCAGTCTCCAGACCGGGACCCGTGATGCCATCTCTGATTCATGGGGCGCGGGGAATCTCAAACTCGAAGCAACCGCAGGCGGGGTGGTCTACAACCAGTTCGCCGCCTTCAACCGCACGCTCTCCGCGTCCGAAATCCGGACGCTCGACCGGCGCACCACATGGTCGCGCACGATGTTCGGCAACCCCTACGTCTCCTTCCAACTGAGGCCCTACTGATATGGCGCTGACCGATCAGACCTTCTTGCAACTCATCATCCGGCTGGCGCACGAGATGAACGACATCGTGGAGGTGATCGCGACCAGTAACGGCACCACCACGACCTTCGTGGATAACGTGAACATCAACAGCTCCCGCGAGGCCTACGACGGCTGGGAATGGTTCGGCACCTCGTCGCCCAATAGCGATGTAATTGCCACGGTGACGGGCACCAGCACGAACACCATCACGATCACCCCGGCCGTGACCAGCACGCAGTCGAGCAATAC
>JADLFD010000737.1 GCA_020845805.1 Verrucomicrobiales bacterium
GAGAAACGTGGACGGACTTGGCGGGGTCCATGCCGGGAAGTCTGAAAAACTTTGAGGGAAGTGTCCCGCAAAATCGATCAACCCTCTAAGCCTCAACTCCCTGCTGCTATCCAAGGGGGCGTCCTAACGGCGAGTCGGGTTCCGAGCCGCTACCGATAACGGCACCGGGTTTGCACCCCTGCCTGGAGCTGGCCCGCGGACGGGAAGCAGCGTCAGAGGCCGGCATGAGCGATCCCGTGACCCACGAGGCTACACGCCTGGATCACGTTCAACCCGAGCCGATCGGCTTCGCGGAGAACATCGTCGGATTCGGCGCCCGGGTTGAGCCAGAGTTCGTCACAGCCGCGGGCGGCGAGGTCGGGCAGCAGCTTGGATGTCACGGCCGGGGGAAGGTAGACGCTGATCAGGTTTGGTCGCTCCGGCAGATCGGAGACGGATCGGAAGCAGGGCAATCCTTCGATGGCGGTTTCGCGCGGATTGATGGGGAAGACACGCCATCCGCGCTGGGTGAACGCGCGCACTGCGATGTTGCCGAACTTGGAGCGGTCGTTGGAGGCGCCGAGGATGGCGATGGATTTCATGACGTTCTGGGGACCAGAGTGAGGTCGGCCGGAAGAATCTCAAACCGGAAGCCGCGGTCTGGATTCGAGCGGGCGGGACGCAGCGGGAAGTTGCTTTTTAAGCGATCCCGGGGCATGGCGGTGCGCGCATGCTGAGGTTTACGATCTTCGGGTTTTCGGTGACGGTGGAGCTGTGGTTCTGGATCACCGCGTTGTTGCTGGGGGGCGGGTTGCGTCCGGATGCCTACGCCAGCCTGGCGGATTTCGCCGGAGTGGTGATCTGGATGATCATCGTGTTCTTCTCGATTCTCGTGCACGAGCTGGGACACGCCTCGGTGGGCCGGCGCTATGGTGCGGACCCGGAGATTGTGCTGCACGCGTTTGGCGGGGCGGCGGTGATGCATGGCGCACGGTTCAACCGGCGCCAGGACCTGTTGGTCACCGCGGCTGGGCCGGCGGCCAGCATCGCCCTGGGCACGTTGGCGTTGGCCAGCCTCATCTATGTGCCCAACCTCGCTCCGGACGTTTCCGAGGCCTTGCGAAACCTGGTGCTCATCAATTACTTCTGGACCGTGGTGAATCTGTTGCCGATCCAGCCCCTGGATGGCGGGCTGTTGTTGCGCACGGCGCTGGGGGATCGGCGGTTGCAGATCACCTGCACGGTGGGATTGGTCTGCGCGGTGGCGGTGGCGATCCTGGCGCTCATGAGCGGTCGGGTCTTTCTCACCCTCCTGATGGCCATGCTGGCGTTCGAGAACTGGCGCATGATGGCGCAGCAGCGCTAGCGTCACCCCCTCGCCGCGCCTCTTCCTCCACCCGTGCACCTGTCCCGACTCCGGCTTCGCGACTTTCGCAATTACGCGAGGCTGGACGCGACGTTCGAGCCGGGGTTTCAGCTCTTGGTGGGGGACAATGCGCAGGGCAAGACCAACGTTCTGGAGGCCATCTACCTGTTGGCCACCCTGCGTTCGTTCCGGGGTGTGGGCGGGGCGCAGATGGTGCGGCACGGCAGCAAGGGGTACTTCGTTGGCGCCCATCTGGTGGCGGAGGCGGAGCATGAGTTGAAGATGTACTGGTCGGCCTCGGAGCGGACGCTTTCGATGGACGACCAACCGGTGAAGCGGATTGCGGACTACTACGGCCGGCTTCGATGCGTGGTCTTCTGCACCGAGGACCTGCAGCTGGTGAAAGGCACCGGTCGTGTGCGTCGTCGGTTTTTGGACCTGCTCCTGGCCCAGACTCAGGCCGGCTATCTCGCGGCCTTGCAGCGTTACGTGCGCGCGTTGCAGTCCCGCAACGCGCTCCTTAAAAGGCCGGATCCGGATCCAACCGTCCTGGGTCCGTTCACCCAGGAGTTGGTGTTGGCCGGGCAGGTGTTGATGGACCGCCGCCGTGAGTTGGTTCCGAAACTCTCGGCGCTTTCGCGGCTCGCCTATCGTCGGATCAGCCACGATGCCGAGGAGTTGCGCGTTGAGTATGCGCCCTCGGTACGAGCCGATTTTGCGGTGGAACTGGCGGCCAGCGCGGGCCGTGAGCGCGCCTTCAAGTCCACCGTGCTGGGGCCTCACCGCGACGATCTTCAGCTGCACCTGAGCGATCGGAGCGCGGCGCAGTTCGCGAGTGAAGGTCAGAAGCGGTCCCTGGCCATCGCGCTGAAGATGGCGCAGGCCGAGTACCTTTCCGGGTTATTCGGAACCCCGCCGGTCCTATTGATCGACGACGTGATGGGAGAGTTGGACGCGCGACGTCGCGCGGGGTTGATGCCGCTGCTCGAGCGGGCGGAGCATGCGCGTGGGCAGGTTTTCATGACTTGCACGCAGGAGAACTGGCCCCGCGAGCTTGGCCGCCGCCTGCGTCGGTGGGAGGTGCGCGCCGCCACGCTGATCCCGGGCGACGAGGCATCCCCGGCGGGCGGCTCGTGTCCGTAGTCGGACGTGAAGTCCGCGCTGAACGGCGTTGGCGATTGGGATGAACGGGAGCGGGGGAGTGAGCGCCGTCTCACGACGGCGGCTACGGAGCGGAGGGGGTAGTCGCGGACGTGAAGTCCGCGCTGAACGGCGTTGGCGATTGGGATGAACGGGAGCGGGGGAGCGAGCGCCGTCTCACGACGGCGGCTACGGAACGGAGGGGGTAGTCGCGGACGTGAGTCCGCGCTGATCTGCGTTGGCAAATGGGGTGAGCGGGAACGGGGGAGCGAGCGCCGTCTCACGACGGCGGCTACGGAGCGGAGGGGGTAGTCGCGGA
>JADLFD010000738.1 GCA_020845805.1 Verrucomicrobiales bacterium
CCAGGCCGACCTTCCCCCCGCGCGCTCCGTTGTCGGAGAAAAGGGAATTGGCCGGCACCTCAATCTCCACCCCGGCGAGTTCGGGCTGCACGGCCAGCACGGAGGGCGCCATGCCGACCCTCGTGGATTCGGTGGTACTGACCGCGGTCAAGGCGTCCGCCTGAATGAGCGGGAGAAAAATCTCCCCGCTGCCCCCAGCGAGGTTGTTGGTCCGCCCCGCCACCGTCTCCCAGGCCTTCCCCACAACTGGGTAGTAGGCGCCCCCAGGCCATTGCGATCCGAGGGCCGTGCGGCCGTCCACATGGACGAAGAATCGCCCGGCGGGCGAGGGCATCAGCTGAAACACACCGGCCGCATCCGTGGTGGCGCGCAGGGTCTCCTCAGCCCCATCGACGGTGACCGTCACCCCGGCCAGCGGGCGGTTGGAGCCATCGGGATTCTTCTCCGAGGCAAACACCTTCCCGACGATGGCGGTGTTGCGAAGCCCCGTGGCGCCAAACGTGTCGAACTCGAGCACCCTCGTTCCCCCCGGCAAACCGTCGCTGTCCGCGTCCAACGCCAACCCCGACCCCGCTCGTAAACCGTCGCCGTTCAGGGTGACCCGGACCCGCGCCGCACTCGGCAGGTTCTCCAGGAAAAACAGGGTCGCCGTGCGGCGATCCGCAGAGAGTGCCGTGCGAGCCAGCAGTCGGATTCCCGAGACTTCGGCGAACAAGTCATCTGCCCCCAATTGCACCTCGGGAGCCAGGGGAGTGTCGAAACGGAAGATCGTTTCCCGGGTAACCGCGACACCGGTGGTGCCATCGATGGGCGAGGTCTCGAGAATCCGCGGGGCGGCGGAACCCGCCGCGCGAAGCCGATAGAAGCGGGCTTGGCCGCTGGCTTCGAGCACCACCGAGAGCGTGCCTCCTTCCTCGGTAACCGGAGAGGCGACCCCTTCCCACGCCGCCCCCTGCCCCAGGAACGCGCTCGCTTCCAGTGTGGCGCGGGGACTCGTCACCGGCCAGGAAACTGTCACGCGCCCAGCCCCCATCGACCGTATGGCAGGATTCGGTGTCGCCGCGTGGCCAAACGATGCGCACACCATTCCAGCCGATAGAAGCAGGGCGATGCGTGGAACAACAGGGAGGCTCATGGCATGGCGAGGGATCGGGAACGGCCTCCACCACCCACCACCCGCCGGAGGCGGTCACTCCAAAGCTCCAAGCGGTGGCGAGGCTGAACCCGTATGCTCCTAGACTACGCCCGGCGCAGCCCTCTCCGTCGATGAGCCAAACGACGTACCCGACGTCCGTCCCCACCCCGCTCAGGTCCACCGCACTTTCTCGAACCGCCGGCCCAGCACCTTTTCCGCGGGCGCCCCAAGCCAGTCCTCCAGGACCGCCGCGTACACCGACCTAAAATCCACGCCGAACTTCAGGTCGCCGTTCAGCAACGTGCCCGGAGCCAGGCTGGGATAGCCGCCCAGGACCGCCCGGGGAAGGCGTGCACCCAGGAGGAACATGGGGCCGGCGGCACCGTGGTCGGTTCCGCCACTCCCGTTCTCCGCCACCCGACGCCCGAATTCGCTAAAGGACATCAGCAGCACGCGGTCCAGATGACCCTGCGCCTTCAGATCCCGCACAAAAGCTGCGGTGGCGTCCCCGAGTTCCTGCAGCAATCGCGCATGCTGGGCCGCCTGTCCCGCATGAGTGTCATACCCGCCCTGGGACAGGTAGTAGACCCGTGTCGGCATCCCGCCCGCGATCAGTTGCGCGACACTCTTCAGCGACTGCGCGAGCGTTGTGGCCGGGTACTCCGCCCGGCTCGCGGCGCGCTTCAGCACCGCCCCGATGCGGTCGCTGCTCACGCGCGCATCCAGCTCGGTGCGATCCAGGAAATCCAGCACCTGCCCGCGCACGGTCGAACTCCCAGCCAATTCCGCCACAGTACTGCCCGCATCCGTGGACTCGTGATCCGACATCACGCCGTCGTCCCCGTGCATGCCCGTCATCGCCGCGCCGCGCCCACGCCGCGGTCCATCGATCGCCACCCCGGTGGGGGTCTGGGCGGTGAACGCCTGCGGCATCTGGCGCCCCACGTTGACTCCCACGGTGGGATCCGCCCCGGCACACGCGTGATCGAAGTAGCGCCCCAGCCAACCCTCGCGTTCAAAACGGTTCGCCTCGCTCGCGGTCTGCCAGATCTCCATCGAGCGGAAATGCGACCGATTGGGATTCGGATACCCCACGCCCGGAATCACGGCGAGATGCGCGTCGTCAACCAAACCGCGCCACGCTCGCAACGAGGGATGCCAGCCCAGCTCCGCGTTCAACGGCACGAGATCCGATTCCGTCAGCCCGAGCCGTGGACGCGCACGGCGGTAGTGGTCGTTGCCGCGCGGAACCACGGTGTTCAAGCCGTCGTTTCCCCCCGCCAACTGCAGGACGACCAGCACCCTCGACTCGCGATCACGGATGGGAACACGCTCGGCAGCCTCCGAAGCCGCGGCCAGCGCCTCCCACGTCCCCGCCACAAAGGAAGGCACCGTCCAACTCAGGGCGCCGCCCACCATCGCCTGGCGGAGAAACGCGCGCCGGGTTTTCAGTTCAGGCTGCATCATAAATCATTCCCTCCCGAGCTCAGGTCAGTTGGTAGTCCGTGGATCGCAACACCGTGGCGACGGCCTGGAGCACAGCCCGCGGATCGGGCAGGGCATCATCGCCCAGCGCCTCGAGCACGTCCTCCTTCAGCCGTGCCCGAAAGGGCGACTGTAAGAACCTGGCCTCCAGCCGGGCCACCACGTCGTCACGACGCACCTGCAGGCTTCCCAACCAACGCTTCACTTCCTCCTCGGCTGACCCGGCGTCCCGAACCCGCGCCCGACGCTCAGCTCGATCGCGAAGCCCGCGCGCACGTGG
The DNA here is from genome assembly GCA_020845805.1 of Verrucomicrobiales bacterium. Lineage (GTDB taxonomy): Bacteria > Verrucomicrobiota > Verrucomicrobiia > Limisphaerales > CAIMTB01 > CAIMTB01. The sequence continues at coordinate 2,901 of JADLFD010000738.1, forward strand.
CGCGTCCCGGCCCACGGCCACCCCCTCACGACCCAACACCAACATCGACGCATACTGCTGCCGCAGGGTCAGGGTGCTGGTGTTGATCCACGCCACCCCGCCGTCCCAACCCTTCACGTTCGGTGGCGCGAGCAGATCCTGCCCCAGCTGCTTCAGCGCCAGGGAAGCCCGATCCCCTTCCGGCAGGGGACGCTCCAACTGGCGCAGCGCCATCACCAGCCATTGAACCGGACTCTTGATCTGCGTGCGCACCACGCCGGGCTCATAGAAGGCCGCGCTCCTGAACAGGGCTCGCAGGACCGGTTCGACGCGGCGATCATTCCGCTCGAAGACCTCCGCCAGCGCGCCCACCACCCCGGCCGGCGCGGGATCCCCCGCGAAGAAACGCCACAGCTTCGCACAGAGAAACCGCGATGCCTGGGGTTGCAGCACGATCTGCTGGATCACGTCCTCCGGCTTCAGCCTCCCACTCCGGCCCAGCACCTGCTTCAGGCCGTCGTCGTGCGCACGCGGACGCCACGCTGCTTCCTGCCGAACCCGATCCAAGGTGAGCCCGGTGAAGGCTCGCGCCGCGTCCTTCACGTCCTGCTCGGCATAGTGCCCTTCACCCAGTGCAAACAACTCCATCACCTCGCGCGCGTAGTTCTCATTCGGCTGTTCGCGCCGGCTCTGCGCCTGGTCCAGCCATACCAACATCGCCGGGTCGCGGGTCACGTCCATCAGCAACGCCTGCCAGGAGCCCGCCGCATGCCGGCGAAAGGTCTGCAGCTGCCGGAACATGAGGTAGGGATCCTTCACCTTCTGCACGCTGGTCGCGAAATGGCCGTGCCAGAACAGCACCATCTTCTCCTCCAGCGGGCGCGACGCGGTCACCATGCGATCCAGCCACCACCGACGCAGTTCCAGCACGCGATTCCGCATCAACTCCTGCTGCTGCTGCCGCATCTCGCGCCGCTCCGCTTCCGGGGCCGCGCGCCATTGGCTCAGCTTTGCGCCCCGTTCGGGGTCCGGTTTCGCCCACTCCGGCCCCACCGCGCCTTCCGTCCCCTTCCACCCGGAAAGCAGGCGATCCACCGCCCCGGCCAGCCCCAGCTCCCTGAACTCCCGGATCCAATCTGGAGGCCCGCCGAACCCGGCCCGGTTCAGCAAATGCGCCGCCGCCTCGTCATTCCACCGCTCGGCGTTCAGGGGGGTCAGACTCACAACTCCGGAGACGCACTGCGCCCCGAATAGGTTTCATGCCGCAGGCCCGGTCTTGGAACCCGCCCCGCTCTCTGCCTGAATTCGGCGTGGACGCGACGTTTCTCGCCCTCGAGATCGGAGGGACCAAACTGCAACTGTTCGCCGGCACCGCCGACGGCACGATCACGCGCCGGTGGCGGCATGCGGTGGAGCGCGAGTCAGGAGCCGACGGCATCCGGCGCCAAATCGAAGCGTGGCTCCCGGAAGCCCTCCGCGACCACTCGCCGCGCGCCCTCGGCGTCGGCTTCGGCGGTCCGGTCGACTGGCGCACCGGCCGAATCGCGAAATCCCACCAGATCGAAGGATGGTCCGGATTCGCACTCGGTCCCTGGCTTCAGGAGCGCTGCGGCATTACCGTGGCCGTGGACAACGACGCCAATGTGGCCGCCCTGGGGGAGGCGCATCGCGGGCAGGGCCGCGGAGCCGGGACGGTCTTCTACGTAACCCTCGGCAGTGGCGTCGGTGGCGGTCTGGTCATCGCCGGCCGCATCTACCATGGCGCCCTGCCGGGCGAGTCAGAGATCGGGCATGTGCGTCTCGACAAGTCGGGCGTGCTGGTCGAACAACGCTGTTCCGGCTGGGCGGTGGATCGTCGCGTCCGCGAGGCGATCGCCCTCCACCCCGGCAGCCTCCTGGCCCAGTGCGTGGGATCGGAAACCGCGGGCGAGGCACGCTTCCTCCTTCCCGCCCTCCAAGGGGAAGATCCCCTCGCCCAGGCCATCGTCAGCGAACTCGCCGACAACCTCGCCTTCGCACTGTCCCATGTGACCCACCTCGTGCATCCCGAACGCATCGTGCTCGGAGGCGGTTTGTCGCTACTCGGCGAGCCGCTCCGACTGGCGGTCGCGGAAGCACTGAAGCCCTACCTGATGGAAGTGTTCCGACCCGGCCCCAACCTGTTCCTCTCCGGATTGCGCGAGGATGCGGTGCCCACCGGCGCCCTGCTGCTGGCCCGGGACGCCGCCGGCTGAACCACTGCCCAAAGCTCAGTGGGAGTCCGGCTCCTGAGTAAAAGGGAGAGGATCGCGCGCAGAATGCAATGGAGACACGCCCGCGGCGAGGCTACCCTTCCCCTCCCAATGCAAGCTTGGTTCAAAGACTACGTTCAACGGCAGAAGGCCACCCTCGACTCGATCCCTCTCGACCAGACCACCGCCGTGCTGCAGGTCCTGCGCACCGCCCTCCAGAACGATCGCCAGATCTTCATCATGGGCAACGGCGGTTCCGCGGCCAACGCCTCGCACTTCGTCACGGATCTCGGCAAGGGCGCCTCGGATGCCATCGGGCGCCGATTCCGGTGCCTCTCCCTCAACGACAACGTCGCGTGGATGACCGCCATCGGAAATGACTACGCCTACGAGGACGTCTTCGTGCGGCAACTCGAGAACTACGGACGCGCCGGCGACGTCCTCATGGGGGTGAGCGTCAGCGGCAATTCGCCCAATCTCGTGAAAGCCCTGAATTGGGGCGTGTCGAAGCAACTCGAGACCGTGGCCCTGGTCGGCGCCAAGCGTGGGCGCATGGCCGAGATCGCCCGGCACGTGGTGGTGATCAACGACACGCACTACGGCCGCGTGGAAGATGCCCAGATGGGCATTCTCCACATGCTCTGCTACGCGTTCATGGAGTTGCCCGAACTCAAGCAGGGCTAGCGCCCGCCATCCTGGCCTCCGCAACGACGTTTCACCGAGCGGGAGACGGAAGTTGGTGAAGGAAACGACGAGACGCTGCCAAGGCGGGACGCGCCAATCGTGGCCCGCCGAGTTCGAACCCGCAACCGCGGCGCACGCGTCCTGGGACCCGCCAGGCGCGCCGATACAAGCGCCAACACAAGCGTCGGCGTCGATCTGACCGCCGGGCGGATTCTCGCCCGGCACCCCATCCGGAGCCTCGTCCCGGAGGCTCGTTCTTTCGCGGCCGACCCCGTCAGGCCAGCACTTCCTCGCCTTCGAGGAAGCCCTGCAACTGGCGAATACGCGTGGGATGCCGCATCTTGCGCAAGGCCTTGGCCTCGATCTGACGGATGCGCTCGCGCGTGACTTTGAACTGCTTGCCCACCTCTTCCAGCGTGCGGCTGTAGCCGTCCACCAGGCCGAAGCGCAGCTCCAACACCTTCCGCTCACGCTCCGTGAGGGTGTCGAGGACGTTGTTCAGCTTGTCCTTCAACAGGCTGTAACTCGTCATCTCCGACGGGTTCTCCGCCGACTTGTCCTCGATGAAATCACCGAAGCTGGTGTCGTCGCTGTCACCCACCGGGCTCTGCAGCGAGATGGGCTGCTGCGCCATCTTCAGCACCGCGCGCACGCGGTCCACCGGCATCTGCATCTCATCCGCGATCTCCTCCGGCGTGGCTTCGCGACCGAAGTCCTGCACCAACTGCTTCTGCACCCGCATCAGCTTGTTGATGGTCTCGATCATGTGCACCGGGATGCGGATGGTGCGCGCCTGGTCGGCAATGGATCGCGTGATGGCCTGCCGGATCCACCAGGTGGCGTACGTCGAGAATTTGTAACCTCGACGATACTCGAACTTCTCCACCGCCTTCATCAGGCCCATGTTGCCCTCCTGGATCAGGTCCAGGAACGACAGGCCACGGTTGGTGTACTTCTTGGCGATGGAGATCACGAGACGCAGGTTCGCCTCGACCATCTCGGTCTTCGCCTGCAGCGCCTTGCGTGAGAAGTCCTGCAACTGCCGGTACGCGTGCAGATAACCCTCGCACGACATGCGCACGAACTCCTCGAGTGCGCCCATCTTGCGGCGCTCCGCCTCGATCATCATCTGCACCTGCGCCAACTTCTTCTGCGGCTCGAGATCCGAAATGGTCTTCAGGCTCAGCTGGAACTTGTCGTGGACGTTGTCCGCCACCAGCGCCATTTCCTCGATGACCTTCTGCTTGTAGTAAAACTTGGGGAACGACTTCTGCAGCCGCGCGTCCAGCTTGACGAACTCCTCGCGCAGCTTCTCCTGCTTGCCCTTCTGCGAGGCGCCCAACAGTTCGCGATACTTCTCGTCGACGTCGTGGTCGAGCGCGCGCACGTCCTTCACCAGCTTGCGCAGCGCCTTGAGATGCAGATCGCGGCTGTCGATCTTCTTGTCGATGATCACGCGGTCGAAGCGCTCCTTCGGCGGCTCCGCGATCAGCTTCTCGGCCAGCGCAATGTGCTCCTTACCCGCGAAGCCAAAGCTGTAGATGATGCGCTTGACCTCGTTCTCGGCGTCCTCGATGCGCTTGGAGATTTCCACCTCCTGCTCGCGCGTCAGCAGCGGGACCTGGCCCATCTGCTTGAGGTACATGCGCACCGGATCGTCCAGAATGTCGAGCCGGGCCTTCTCGTCCTCTTCCTCGACCTCGGGCTGCTTCACCCGATCCACCTCGGACTGATCGACGATCTCGATCTCCAAGTTCCGCAGCTTGATGTAGATCTCGTCCAGTTCCTCCGGGGTGACCATCCCGTCCGGAAGCGCGTCGTTGATGTCGTTGTAGGTCAGGTAGCCCTGCTCCTGGGCCAGCTTGACCAACTCCTTCACCTTGTCCTGAACGTTGAACTCGCCCGGCCGCACCGGTGCCGCCGCCCCCGGCTCGTCCGCACCCTCGGGAACCAGGGGTGGCCCTCCCGCCGCGCGGATCACGGCCGCCACCGGAACAGTCAGCGGAACCGAAGTGAGACGGCCCACACCGCCTGGTGCTGCCCCCGGCCCCCCCCCATGGCCGTGTCCGTGGGACGCAGGCCCATGCTGATGATGGCCGCCCGTCGAAACGGATGCCGGCGAGGAGAACTCGGATTTCTTGCGCGTCTTCGTCGATTTCGCAGGAACTGGTTTGCGGACCGGCTTACTACGCGCCTTGGGCTTCGTCATACCGAACGTATTAAGATAAGGGCTGTGACCACCAAAAAGGGCGCTCAACATGACGATGCACTGTCGTCGCGTCAAGAAGCCGGTTCGGTTAACATTATTCCTGCCGGAGGCACCCGAGATCCGAACGCCGCAGGCTCCTGCACCAGGATCAGGCGGTCCAGAGCCACGCCAAGTCGGCGGCGATCGCGCGCACGGCGGCGCATGCGACCCCACTCCCGTTCGCGACGCGCAGTCGCCCCTCCCCAGGCCAAAGTGAAGGAAGCCCCCCTCTTCTTCCCGCCTCAGCCCCGTGCTCCCCTCCTTCCATCCACAACCCAACCCAAAGAACGACAACAGGATCGACACCATCCGCCCGCTCGTCACCCTCGCCGCCGTCTCCCCCCAACACTTCCCTACTCCCCCGGCCGTGGGTCCACCGTTAGGACCGCCACGCAGGCCTTCGCGGTCTCCGGGTCGTTCAGGCAAAGCGCCCCCTCGGAGAGGCGCGGAACCGGTTCCCCCTCGAGGACCACCGGTCGCCGCGACCGCAGGTCCGAGGCCCATTCCGCAAACCCAGGGTGCCCGGTCCGCCGAAGATCCGACCGTCGGAACAGCTGGAATCTTCCATACCGACCCGGCATCACACGCTCCGCCAAGGCCAGAGTCAGCCGGCCCATGGTGTAGCGCGGGTTCATTTCCACCACCGGTTTCCACCGGCAACGACCGCTCGCGTCCCGGTATGCCATGGCGTCGATGCCCACCGGTCCCTCGTAGCCCTCCTGCCGTAACGCCTCCTCCAGCACCGGCCGCAGCGCGTGGTAGAACCGCGGCACGCGCGCGCCCAGCCAGGAGCCGCCTTCAGAATCCGCCCCAGGGCACGCCAAGGGAATGCGCCGATCCCACCCCGGCGCGAACGTATTGCCCAGGTACCCCCCGCGCGCATCGGTCGTCAGTCCGCTATAGCCCACCAGGCGCAGCCGCGTCCCGGCCATCTCGAAATGCACAGAGATCTCCAG
>JADLFD010000739.1 GCA_020845805.1 Verrucomicrobiales bacterium
CCTAGATCCGCACGCCAAAGATGCGTTCGTACTCCTGGATGGCATACCGATCCGTCATGCCGGCGAGATAATCGCACACCGCGCGCTGCAGACCGTCGGTACGCACGCGGCGGCGGGAGGCTTCGCCCATGAGATCCGGATGCTGGAGCAGATGACGGAACAACTCCCCCAGCATGCGCACGGCCCGCTGATTCGGAACGTGCACCACCGGGTTGTAGTAGAGATGGCGATACAGATACTTCCGCAGCTGCAGATTCAGCCGGCGTCGCTCCGGGCTGTAACGGATCAAGGGGCGCGCCAACCGCCGCACGTCGTCCGGCGATCCCACGTCCGAGGTCCGGATCAAGCCCTCGGCGGTGGTCACCACGTCGCGCACCTGTTCATCGATGATGGTGCGCACCGTGAAGAAACGCCGGCAGTCGTCCGCCAGCTTGCCATGCCGGCGGCGCACCAGATCCGCCGCCTGCTTCCACACCGGCACGTCCCGTCGCAATGCCTTCTCGGAGAGCAGACCGCTGTCGAGGCCGTCGTCGAGATCGTGGCTGTAGTACGTGATCTCGTCCGCGAGATTGGCCACCTGCGCCTCGAGACTGGGCGACCGGAACCGCAATCCGGGCCGAGCGCCGGGAATCTCGTACTCCGAGGCGTGTTTCATCAGACCCTCGCGAACTTCCCAACTCAGGTTCAGGCCGGGAAAGCGGGGGTACTTCTGCTCCAGGAAATCGACGACACGCAGGCTCTGTCGGTTGTGCTCGAATCCCCCGTGGCCGCGCATCATCCCGTCGAGGGTCTTCTCGCCGCAGTGGCCGAAGGGCGAGTGGCCTAAATCATGGGCGAGGGCGATGGTTTCGGCGAGGTCCTCGTTGAGCCGCAGGGCGCGAGCGATGTTTCGCGTGATGCCGGCGACCTCCATGGTGTGCGTCAGTCGCGTGCGCAGATGGTCGCCTGTGCCATTGAGAAACACCTGGGTCTTGTACTCCAGCCGGCGGAAGGCACGGCTGTGAATGACCCGGTCGCGGTCCCGTTGGAAATGGGTACGCCACTCCGGCGGATCCTCCGCATGCACGCGTCCACGGGTACCGGCGCTGTCCTGGGCGTAGGGCGCGAGCCAGTCGCGTTCGCGCTGCTCGAGCTGGACTCGGGAGACGGGCATGGCTGGGAGGAACCCGCCTGGAGCGGGGCGGCGACTCGGTGTTTCCCTGCCGAATCAGGCGGAGCGCAACTCCGGCAGCGGCACTTGTTTGAGCTCGAAGAGGCGCTCGATGACCTCTTCGATGAGGTTGTTGGGGCAGCTGGCCCCGGCGGTCACTCCCACCGTGAGTTCGCCGCCCGGCAGCCAGTGCTCGGTGGTGACCTCCTCACGCTTGTGCTGGTCCCAGTGGTGGATCAGGGCCGGCGACACCATCTTCCCGGCGTTCTTCACGAAGAAAGTGGGCAGGATCGCTTCGCCCATCTCGGCCAGGTGCGAGGTGTTGGAGGAATTGTACCCGCCAATGACGATGAGCAGATCGGGCGGGGTCCGCAGCATCTTCTGCAAGGCATCCTGGCGATCCTGCGTGGCGCCGCAGATGGTGTCGAAGAACCGGAAGTGATGCTCGAGTTTCTCGACGCCGTAACGCCGGGACATGGCGGCGCGCAGGCGGCGCTGCACTTCCTCCGTCTCGCCGCGCAGCATGGTGGTCTGATTGGCGACGCCGACGGCTTTCAAATGCTGGTCCGGATCGAAGCCTTCGGAGAAAGCCCCTTCGAACTTCTTGAGGAACGCCAGCTTGTCCCCGCCCTTCTCGATGTACTCGCAGACCATGTCGGTCTCGGCGAGGTTGAAGACGACCAGGTAATGGCCACTGCCGTTGGCGCGAGCCTGCGAGCTGGTGGCCAGGGTCTCCTCATGCCAGGCCTTGCCGTGGATGATGCTGGTCACCGACTCCTTGGAGTACTTGGCCACCCGCTTCCACACGCTCATCACGTCGCCACAGGTCGTGTCCACGAAGGTGCACCCGCGTGCCTCCAGCTTCTTGCGCGTGGCCACCTCGGTGCCGAAGGCGGGGATGATGACGATGTCCTCCGGCTTGATCTCGGCGATCTGCTCGTCGCCCGGGCGGCTGGCGATGGTCGCGATGCCCATGCGCCGGATCTGATCGTTGACCTCGGGGTTATGGATGATCTCGCCCAGCAGGAAGATGCGACGGTCGGGAAAGGCACGGTGCGCGGCATACGCCAGATCGATGGCGCGCTCGACGCCGTAGCAGAACCCGAATTCCTTCGCCAGCTTCACGGTGAGCACCCCGGGCGACGAGATGACGTGGCCGTTGGCGCGGATGCGCTCCACGAGTTCGCTGCGGTAATGGGAGAGGACCTGAGCCTGCACCGCATGCATGATGTCGGGCCGGCGGAGGTTGATCTTCTGTGGCGCCGTCGACGGCGCGGCCATGGTCATGCGTGCCAGTGTAACAGGATCCGTGCGAATGCCAACCCGCCGTCCAGGCGACCGCTCAAAAAGCGATCGGGCCGGTGCTCAGCGCACCGGCCCGTCGTACGACTCTCCTCCCGGCCTCAGAGCCTCCCCCTACGAACACCCCAGGCTCTCGCCGCAATTCAAGCACTTATAGCAGGCGCCGTTGCGCACCGCGATGTGGCCGCAGTTCGGGCAACTGGGCGCGTCCCCCTGATTCTGAAACGTGGAGGTCAGGGCGGAAGCCCCGCGCCGCACCGCGGCCGAAGGCCGGGGAAGCGGCGCCACCGGAGTGACTTCCACCACCGCCGCCTCCGGCACCCGCGGCAGGTCAGCGACCGACCGGTTCACTTTTTTTTTGAGCTCGTCCTCGATGCCGGGCATTTCGAGTTCGGGCTGGCGTTCCTGTTGGGGCGAGGTCGCCTCCCGGAACCCGGGAATGAACTCGATCGCCATCCACCGGAACACGTAGTCGATGATCGACGCAGCCTGCCGGATATCCGGGTTGCGCGTGAACCCGCTGGGTTCGAACCGCTGATACGCGAACTTGCGCACCAGGGACTCAAGCGGCACGCCGTACTGGAGTGACATCGAGGTCAACGCCCCGATGGTGTCCATGAGCCCGCCGATGGTGCTCCCCTCCTTCGCCATGGTGACGAACAACTCGCCCGGGCGCCCGTCCCCGAACAAGCCGACCGTCAGATACCCCTCATGATCCGCGATGCTGAACTTGTGCGTGACCGCCTTGCGCGTCTCCGGCAGGCGACGGCGGAGCGGCTTGCCCGCCTCGTTGCGCGCATGCGCCAACTCGGCCTCCAACTCCTTGATCCGCGCGTGCAACTCCTCGGCCAGCGTCTCGGGAGTCGCCTGGGCGGCGACGTCCCCGGTCTTTTTGGTGTTCAGCGGCTGCGAGCGCTTCGATCCATCCCGGTAAATGGCCACGCACTTCAGCCCCATCTTCCAAGCCTGGAGATACGCGTCACGAATGTCGGCAATGGTCGCGTCGCTGGGCAGATTGACGGTCTTCGAGATCGCCCCGGAGATGAACGGCTGGGCCGCCCCCATCATGCTCAGATGCGCGCGATAATGGATGCTGCGCTTGCCGCGATACGCTTTGAACGCGCAGTCGAACACAGGCAGGTGCTCCGCCCGCAGCGGCGTGGCCACCACCTTGCCGTCATCCATCGTGGCGTCCTCGATGGTGTCGTACTTCTCCACGTGATCCACGATGCGCACCACCTCCTCGGGCGTGTAGCCGAGTCGACGCAACGCCTCCGGCACGGTGCGGTTCACGATTTTCAGCGTGCCCCCGCCCGCCAGCACCTTGTACTTGATCAACGCGATGTCGGGTTCCACCCCCGTGGTGTCGCAATCCATCAGGAACGCAATGGTGCCCGTCGGCGCCAGCACGGTGACCTGCGCGTTGCGATACCCGACCTCCTCGCCCCGGTGCAGCGCGCGATCCCAGCAACGGCGCGCCTCGTCCTTGAGATAGTTGAACTCCTGGCTGGGGTGGATCTCCTCCACCGCGGTGCGATGCTGCCGAATCACGTCGAGCATCGACGCCACATTGTCCCGCGCGGCGGTCTTCAGCACCCCGTGGCAGTGCGAATCGCGATAGCCGGGAAACGGCCCGATGTTCGCGGACATCTCGGCGCTCTGCTCGTACGCGTGCCCGGTCATGATCGACGTGATGGCCCCTGCGAGTGCACGGCCCTCGTTCGAATCGTAGGGCAGCCCATAGCTCATGATCAGCGACCCCAGGTTGGCGTAACCCAGGCCCAGCGTGCGGAAGATATGCGAGTTCTCCGCAATCGGCGCCGTGGGATAACTGGCGTTGTCTACCACGATGTCCTGCGCGGTGATGAAGATGCGCACCGCCGCCTTGAATCGCTCCACGTCGAACACGCCATCCTCGCGCTTGAACTTCATCAGGTTCAACGAGGCCAGGTTGCAGGCGGTGTTGTTGAGGAAAACGTACTCGCTGCAGGGATTGGTGGAGTGAATCGGCTCCGTCCCCTTGCAGGTGTGCCACTTCTGAATGGCGCCGTCGTACTGGAGCCCGGGATCACCACAAATCCACGTGCCCTCCGCGATCAGGTCCAGCAATTGCGAGGCGTCCTTTTTCTCCAGCGGCTTGCCCGTGGTCACCGAACGCGTCCACCACTCCTTCCCCGACACCGCCGCCTGCATGAACTCGTCCGAGACACGCACGGACAAATTCTCATTCTGGTACATCACCGAGCCGTACGCCTCGCCGTTGAACGAACCGTCGTACCCCTGCTCAATCAGGGCCCACGCCTTCTTCTCCTCCTTCATCTTGGCCGTGACGAAGTCCTCGATGTCACCATGCCAGTCGCGCAGCGTGTTCATCTTCGCCGCACGCCGCGTCTTCCCCCCCGACTTCACCACGTTGGCCACCTGGTCGTAGACCTTCAGGAAACTGAGCGGCCCCGACGGACGCCCGCCACCCGAGAGCTTCTCCTTCGAACTGCGAATGGGGGTGAGATCCGTCCCCGTGCCCGACCCGAACTTGAAGAGCATCGCCTCGCTGTACGCGAGATGCATGATGCTCTCCATGTTGTCGTCCACCGACTGAATGAAGCAGGCCGACGACTGCGGATACTCGTACTGGGTCGAGGCACGCTCGCTGCGCTGCGTCTTGGGATTGAAGAACCAATTCCCCCGGTCGCTCGCCTTGCCGATCGAATACTGGTGGTGCAACCCCACGTTGAACCACACCGGCGAATTGAACGCACCATGCTGGTTCAGACACAGCCAGGTCAGCTCCTGGTAGAACACCTCGCCCGCCTCCGCCGAAAAATACCCGTCCTTCACCCCCCAGTCGGCAATGGTGCGCGTCACCCGGTGGATCAACTGTCGCACCGATTTTTCCCGCTCCGGCTTCGCCGGATCCCCGTAGAAATACTTCGAGCACACCACCTTGGTCGCCAATTGGGACCAGTTCTTCGGAACCTCGACCCCCTCCTGGCGGAAGATGGCCTTCCCAGAATCATCCGTGATCTCCGCCGTGCGGCTGTCCCACTCGATCTGGTCGAACGGCGACACCCCTGCCTCGCTGAACACGCGCTCAAACTGCAGCTTGTTGCGCGCCGTTCCGCGGCGCGTCGAGGACCGCGATCCGGACGACGCGGAACGCGCAGCGCGGCGCGCCCGAGCGGAGGCGGAGGAAGGGGACGACATGGGGGTGGTGGCGTCGATCATGGGAGTGGGCAGTGGCAGGGCTTCGAACTGGCTTCTTCGGGCAGTCGTCGGGACGGCTTCGGACACGGGTCAGACACAAATGGGCACTACTCGGCAGACGGGAACCGGATGCAACATCCTTGGTCTGATCATCCGGGTCACCTTCACTCCAACCCCTGGGAAACCACCGCGACATCGACCCGGATATCGACGACAGTACCCCTTGGGTTGGGGAGCGGCGGCGAGCATTGCACAACAGGTTGTAGGGGCAAGACGATTTTGAAACGATTTACGGAGGCCTTCGGGGACCCACGCAAAGTGAGCCTTTCTACGCGATTCCGTCGCCGGCACAAGCCAGGGTTGTTCACGCCCTGTGAAGAGATTTTCCTCGGCAGCGACCCCCGCAGACCCTCCTCCCGTGGGCGGCAAGGGTTTGTACCGCCGCCCGCCGCCCGCTAGCCTCCCCCTCACCAATGAACGCCTGTCTGGGAGCCCGCGTTCTCGCCGTCGATGACACGGCCGAAAGCCTGCACGTCGTGACCCAAATCCTGCGTTCCGCCGGGTTCGCCGTAAACGTCGCCCGATCCGGGGAACAAGGCCTCGACGTCGCCGCGCGCACCCAACCCGATCTCATCCTCCTCGACGTCATCATGCCCGGGATGGATGGCATCGAGACTTGCCGGCGCTTCAAGCTCGATCCCGCCCTGCGCGACATCCCCATTATCTTCCTGACCTCCAACAGCGAGCGCGAGGACGTCGTGACCGGTTTCGACGCCGGCGCGGTGGACTACGTCACCAAACCCTTCCACGCGCGCGAACTCCTCTCGCGCGTGCAGACGCACGTCCAACTCCGCGCCGCCCGCGAGAAGCTCGGCACGCTCGCTCGCCACCTGGCGCGCTACCTCTCCCCGCAGGTCCACGCCTCGATCTTCTCCGGCGAACGCGAGATCCGCCTGGAAACCCACCGCCGCCCACTCACGGTGTTCTTCTCCGACATCGTGGGCTTCACGGCCCGCACCGAGGCCATGGGCGACTCCGAACTGGCCGCCTGGCTCAACGGTTACCTCGACCGCATGGCGCGTCTCGCCCAAGCCCACGGCGGAACGCTCGACAAGTTCATCGGCGACGCGGTCATGGTCTTCTTCGGGGATCCCGCCTCCGCCGGACCCGAAGAGGACGCCCGTCGCTGCGTGCGCATGGCTCTCGACATGGTCGATGCCGCCCGTGAGTTCGACACCGAAATCCGGGTCGGCATCCACTCCGGCGATTGCGTGGTCGGCAACTTCGGCAGCGACGAGCAGATGAACTACACCATCATCGGCAAGGTCGTGAACGCCGCCGCCCGGCTCCAGGCGGCGTCCGACCCAGGCCGGATCCTGATCTCCGACTTCACCCGAACCCTGCTGGCCGATGCTTTCCCATGCGAACCCCGGGGCGCAGTCGGCCTCCGCGGTATCGCCAGCCCCATGGCAACCCATTGGGTTCTCGGTACAACTTCGAATTCACCCCTGCCACGATGAAACCGCGCACCTCTCTCTCGCGACGCGCCCTGCTCCTGCTCGGAATCCAGGCGCTCCTCCTTCTGGTGGTCATCGGCTCCGCCTTCATCCAGCTCCGCCGGGTGGAGGAAGCGCAGATCCTGCGACTCAACGAAGATAGTCGCACCCTGCTCACCTACCCCCGGATCACCGCGCTCCTCCACGACGTGGCTCACCTCGCTCACCTGCGCACGCTCGCCGCGTCCCCCGAGGAGGCCTCCCGGCAGGACGCCGAATTCCTCACCCTGCCCACCCGCTTCTCCGCGGAAGTGTCCCAACTGCGTACCGCGATCCCGGAACACAGTCGCGCCCTCTCCGAAATGGACGCTGCCTTCCGCCTTCTGGTTCGCATCGGGGACGACGCCCGTTTCGCGGCGCGCCAACGGCAGTTCCCCCGCAGCCAGGCCCTGATGCGCACGGAATTCCAGCCGCGGTGGCAACGGCTTTCGCAATTCCTCAGTGCCCTGGCCGATCGCACCCGACTCGACCTCCAGCGACGCGCCACCGAAACCGCGGCCCTCACCCATCCGATCGTCCGACGGACCGTCGTCGGAGCCCTCATCGTGCTCGCGGCCGGCCTGCTCGCCGCGCACCTCTGGATCTGGCGCACCATCACCTCCCCACTCCAGGCCCTCGGCCGCGCCGCCGACCGCCTGGCCGCCGGCGATCTCGGAGTGCACCTGCCCGGCGACGCCCGCACCGACGAAATCGGCACCCTGGCCAACGCCCTCAGCAAAGTCGCGCAGCGCGCCACCACCACACCAGCACCCACGCCCACGCCCACGGCCACACCGGCACCCGCACCCGTCGCCCCACCGGCCTGCTCGGAGCCCGAATGGCAGTGCCTGGTCGAGGCAGCCCCCGACGCGATGGTGGTGATCGATGCCGCCCAGCACATCATCTCCCTCAACCGGCAGACGGAACGGCTCTTCGGCTACTCCCGCGATCAACTCGTGGGACAACCCTCGCATGTGCTCGTTCCCGAACGGTTCCATGCCGAGTACGAAACTTCCCTCGCCCGGTTGGCCGCCCTGGCCAGGCAACTGCCCGGCACGGTGGTGGAGGGGGTCGCGCGCCGCCGCGACGGCACCGAGTTCCCCGTCGAATTCGCCGTGGCCCCCATCGAGACCCCGTCCCGCTCCGGCCTGCTCTGCGCTTCCCTTCGCGATATCTCGGAGCATCGGCGCATCGAAACCGAACTCGAGGATCTGGTCGCTTTCCAACGCGCACTCATCGACAGCATCCCCTACCCGGTCTTCGTCAAGGATGTCCATGCCCGCTTCCTCGGCTGCAATACCGCCTACGAGCAGGCCTTCCAAACCAGCGCCGACACGCTCCGCGGCCGCATGGTCACCGATCTGACCTACCTGCCCACGGCCCAACGCGAACGATTCCACGCCGAAGACCTCGAAACTCTTCGCACCCGGGAACGCCGCAGCTACGAACTCCCCATCGCCTTCGCCGATGGCCGCGATCGGGTCACGCTCTACACCGTCGACGCCTTCTCCCTCGCCGACGGCTCCACCGGCGGCCTGATCGGCATGCTGGTCGATATCACCGACCGCAAGACCGCCGAGGAAGAACTCCGCCGTCAGCAGCGCCTGCTCCAAAACCTCATCGATAACGCCGAGGCGTTCGTGTTCGTGAAGGACCTCGAGGGCCGCTACCTCCTGGTCAACCAACACTACGTTCGTCTCCTCAAACGCCCCGCCTCCGACCTCCTCGGACGCACGCTTCACGACCTCTTCCCCAGCGAGGCCGCGGACGCCTTCGAACTGGGCGAATCCGATGTCCTGGCCTCCGCCAGGCCGCTCATCACCGAGACCGTGGCCAGCGTCGACGGCCAAACCCGGACCTTCCTGGCCCATAAATTCCCGTTGTTCGACAGCGACGGAAAGCTGTTCGCGCTCGGCGGAATTTCCACCGACGTCTCCGCGATCAAGGACAGCCAGCGCGAACTGGCCCAAGCCCGCGACGACGCGGAGGCCGCCAACCGCGCCAAGAGTGCCTTCGTGGCCACCATGAGCCACGAAATCCGCACGCCGATGAACGCCATCCTCAACCTCACCGCGCTCGCCCTCGACACCCAACTGACCCCGCGCCAACGCCAATACGTCGCCGTGGCCCACTCCTCCGCCCGCGGCTTGCTCGCCCTCCTCAACGACATCCTCGACTTCTCCAAGATCGAGGCAGGCCGCCTGGATCTCGAGGCCGCACCCTTCCTCCTGCGCGGGCTGCTCGAGGAAGTCGCCGATTCCTTCCGCGGCCGCGTCCTCGAAACGCGCATCGACTTCGGTGTCCTGGTGGCGGACGACGTGCCGGACGCCTTGCTCGGCGACACCCTCCGATTGCGCCAGGTGCTCACCAATCTGCTCGGCAACGCCTTCAAGTTCACCGAGCGCGGCCAGATCGTGGTCCGCGTCGAAAGCACCCACCCCGAACCCGCCCCCGGCACCGTGGGCCTGCGATTCTCCGTCGCGGATACCGGCATCGGGATTCCCGCTGAGAAACGCGCACGCCTCTTCGAAGCCTTCAGTCAGGCCGATTCCTCCACTTCGCGTAAATACGGCGGCACCGGACTCGGGCTCGTCATCTCCCAGCGCTTGGTGCGCCTCATGCGCGGAGAACTCCAGGTGACCAGCGAGCCGGGACGGGGGAGCGACTTCCATTTCACCGTCCCGTTCACGCTCGCTCCGCCCCCCCCCGAACCGGTGACCACCCCTTCGGTCTCCGCCGGACTCCTCCACACCCGCGCCTTGGTCGTCGAAGACAGCGATCTGAGCCGCGAACTGTTGGTCACCATGCTGCAGCGTTTCGGGCTCGCCGCCGACGGAGTGGCCACCGCGGAACTCGGCCTGACCCGACTGCGTCAGGCGCTCACCGAAACGCCCTACGGACTGGTCGTCCTCGACTGGCTGCTGCCCGACCTCAACGGCGTGGAACTCACGCGCCGCATCCGGTCCGTGCCGGAGCTCGCCCAACTCCCCATCGTCATGGTCAGCGCCTACGCTACCGAACAGGAGGAAGCCGCCGCCCAGGCCGCCGGGATCCAAGCCTTCGTCCCCAAACCCATCACCGGCTCCCTGCTCCTGGACGCCGTCACGCGCGCCACCGGACTGCGCCCCGAGGTCACCCCCCCCCAGGGTCCCGCGGAATCCACCCCGTCCTTTCTCTCAGGTCGCCGACTCCTGGTCGCCGAGGACAATGACGCCAACCAGTTCGTCGTGCGCGAGCTCCTCCAGCGCGAAGGAGCTCAGGTCGAGATCGCCGAAAATGGGGAGATCGCGGTCGCCAAAGTCCAATCCACCACCTACGACCTCGTCCTCATGGACATGCAGATGCCCGTGATGGACGGCCTCGAAGCGACCCGCCGCATCCGGAGCCTCGCCGCGCAGGGTTCGCTCCCCATCGTCGCCCTCACCGCCAACGCCATGAAAAGCGACCTCGATGCCTGCCTCGCCGCCGGCATGAACGATTACGTCGCCAAACCCATCGACCGCGCCAGCCTCCTCAGCGTCCTCGCTCGAAACCTCCTCCCTCACGAAGTTCACGCGCCGATCCCTGCTCCCACTCCCACCGTCCCCCTCGCCCCCGCCCAGATCGCCGCACCGCTTCCGGTTCCGGAGCCCCCCGCTCCCACCTCCACCGCGCCCCCCGCTCCGGCCCCAAAAGAACCGGAAACGGAAACCCCACCCACGCCCCACGAGGACACCGCCACTGCCCTCGCCGCGGAAACCCCGCACTCGCTCTCCATTTCCCTTTCCGCTGCCCCCGAGGCCCCCGCACCGACGGCGCCTGTCACCGAATCCACGCCCCACACCGAGCCTGCGACGGAGCCGGAAGCGGCGAAACCCCGCCCCGCCAAACGCAAGCGCGCGACTCGCGAGAAGCAACTCGATCTCCTCGAAATCCCCACCCCCATCGCGGCCACTGAGGCCGACCTCCGCGAACGAGTCGCCGCCGGAAAACTGCCCGGCATCGATGTCGAGGACGCCCTGCAGCGACTCGGGCTTCCGCGCCCGATCATCGAAACCATGCTCCTGCAGTTTCGCAGCGGACAGCACGACACAGTTGCCAAACTCCGGGCCGCCCTGGCGGATTCGGACGCCGACGAGGCCCGGCGCATCGCCCATTCCCTCGCCGGTGCCGCCGGGAACCTCTCCATGCACGAATTGCGCCGCCTCGCGAAGACGGTCGAGCTGGCCATCAAGTTTCAGCAGGGCGACCTCACCGCGATGAACGCCGATCTCGAACGCGAAATGAACCGCGTCCTGTCAGGCCTGGGGATGCTGGCGGAATTGCGCGGCGCCACCCCGCCCGAGGAGACTCCCCCAGTCGCCCCCGGCACGGGCGAGCCTGCGCAACCGGCCGTGCCGCCAAAACCAGCTCCAGTGGCTCCCGAGACGTTGCGCCATCTCGAGAAACTCGCCCTGGGTCTGGACGACGGCGATCTCGACGCCATCAGCACGCATTTCCCGGAGGTGGACGCCGCCCTCCGCGGCTCGCATGACAAGCAACTGGGCCAGATCAAAGACCTGGTGGATGCCTTCGAACATCTCGAGGCCGCCCGCCTCGTGCGCCGGTTGTCCGCGGAACTGAAGCCCCGGGACTCGGCATCGTAACGCCGATCCCCATCGCCAGTCAGGACAACCGCCGCAGCCAGATGTTGCGATAGCGAACCGGGTTGCCGTGGTCCTGGAGATGGATCGGCCCTTTCTCCACGACTCCTGAGGCGGGTGCGGCGGTGGTCGCCCCGCCCGGAATGGGCACGTGATCCTGCACCACCAGCCCATTGTGGATCACCGTGAAGGATCCCGGCACCACCTTGCCGTCCGCCCCACGCCTCGGCGCATGGAAGATGATGTCGTAGCTCTGCCATTCCCCCGGCTTGCGTGCCGCGTTCACCAGCGGGGCCGCGTGCCCGTAGAAGGCTCCCGCCTGCCCATCGGGATAGGTGGGATTCTCGAACGAATCCAGCACCTGAATCTCGTAGCGTCCCTGGAAATACACGCCGCTATTGCCTCGACCCTGATCCTTCCCGGCCACCACCGACGGCGATGCCCATTCGAGGTGCAGCTGGATATCGCCGAACTCCTCCCGCGTGGTGATGCCACCCGCGCCCCCCACCACTTCCATATACCCGTTCTCCACCTTCCATCCCGCCGGCTTGCCCTCCGGGCCTATCCACTTCGCCAGGCTCGTGCCATCAAACAAGATCACCGCATCGGCAGGCGGCGGCGCGCCGTGGCTGAACGAGGCCGCCGGGGTGACCACCACGGGTTCCTTGGCCGCCGCCCCCACCGGGCGCGCCAGCAGACACATTCCGACGAGGAACACGAACCCCAGCCGCGCCACGCGCGTCGGGATTACGGAGAACCGTCCATTACAGGGCTTCATGGGTTCCCCCGTTGTGCCACAACGCCATGGCGTGCGGAAGCCCGCGCTGACCTCGAAGCTCTCCGACGCAATGTTCGGAAAACCGGCTTGCATGCGCAGCCCGCGGCAGATCATAACTTCCAGACGGTTCGCGCACGTGGCGGAATTGGCAGACGCGCTACTTTGAGGTGGTAGTGGAGAAATCCGTGCAGGTTCAAGTCCTGCCGTGCGCACCACTCTTGTTCTCCTGGGAGATCCCACACTCCGTGATGATGACTCCCCTTCCGAAGTCTCTCCGGTCCCTGATCCCCGGCCGCTCCCTATCGAATGCTGTTTCGCGTCACCCCGTCGGATGACCGTCGCTCCAACCCTGCCGTCTCAGATCCCATGCGCTCTCCCCTGCCTCCCCTCCCACGCCGCGCACTCGCCCTCCGCCTCGTCGCGCCCCTGCTCGCCGCGCTCGTCCTCCTGCCGGCTGCGGGCTGCGGGCGACGCTACGTGATCACCACCACCACCGGGTCGCGCATCGTGACCGCCAGCAAACCGAAGCAGGTGCAGAGCAAATTCGTTTATC
This sequence comes from Verrucomicrobiales bacterium, assembly GCA_020845805.1. Taxonomy (GTDB): domain Bacteria; phylum Verrucomicrobiota; class Verrucomicrobiia; order Limisphaerales; family CAIMTB01; genus CAIMTB01. The sequence continues at coordinate 13,145 of JADLFD010000739.1, forward strand.
GCGATGCCTCCGGTGAAAAGGTCGAGATCAGCGCGATGCGCGTGCGGTTGATCGAGCCTTACTCGAAGAAGCACGCCGGCCCGCAGCTTTCGGTGCCCGATTTGAAATAAACTGCTCCACGTACTTGCCGAGCAGGTCCGCCTCGAGGTTGACCAGGTCCCCCACGCGACGCTCCGCCAACTGCGTGACGTCGCGCGTGTGCGGGATGATCCACATCCGGATCCCACGCTTGAGCACGTCGGCCACGGTCAGGCTGATGCCGTCGATCGCCACCGAGCCCTTGTAAAGGAAGTGGCGCATCATCTCCTGCGGGGGCTCGACTTCGAGCGCCCAGTCCGCTCCCACCGCTTCCCAGCGCACGATCCGCCCCGTCCCGTCGACGTGGCCGGTCACAAAATGACCCCCCAAACGGTCGCTCATGCGCAGCGCGCGCTCGAGGTTGACCCGGCTCCCCACCTGCAACTGCGCAAAACTCGTCTTCCGCCAGGTCTCTTCCAGCAGGTCGAATCGAAGTTCCGTTCCTGCCCCGGCCCGCTTCCGACCCACGAGCGTCAGGCAACATCCGTTCACTGCCACGCTGTCGCCGAGTTTCACTTCCTTCCCCACCACCGCCGCGCGCACCGCCATCCGAATCCCGCTCGCCCCCCGATCCAACGCGGTGATCGTGCCCGCCTCCTCCACGATGCCACTGAACATGGCGAAATCGTGCCGCCCAGCCCCCCCTCACTTCAACCGCCAATCCGCGCCGTGAGCATCATGTCGGGCCCCAGCCGGCGCCACCGAACCTCGGTCAACCCAACCAACTCGCGGCGTTCCGCAGCGCCCACCCCGGCCACCGCCCGCCGCGCGCGGTCGCCGCCCACCACCAGGGGCGCATAGAAAAAGAGGACACGCTGCGCCAGGCGCCCGAGGAGAAACGAAGCCTGCACTTCGCCCCCGCCTTCCACCAGGACCTGCACCACCCCCCGGTCGCCCA
>JADLFD010000740.1 GCA_020845805.1 Verrucomicrobiales bacterium
ACACGCGCGAAGGCCGCATCATCGGCGACGACGAGATCAAGGACGCCGTCTGCAAGACGCAGCCGTACCGCGAGTGGATCAACCGGTACATGGTGGATCTCGCCGTGCTGCCGGAAGCGCCCAAGGTGGGCATCCCCGACCACGACACCATGCTGCAACGGCAGCTGGCCTTCGGCTATTCCTTCGAGGACCTGCGCGTGCTGATGGTACCCATGGCACGCGACGGGGTGGAGGCGATCGGATCGATGGGGACGGACACCCCGCTGGCGGTCCTCTCCGAACGTCCGCAGCTGCTCTACAGCTACTTCAAGCAGCTGTTCGCGCAGGTGACCAATCCGCCCGTGGATTGCATCCGCGAGGAGATCATCTTCTCCACGGAGACCACCGTCGGGGCCGAGCGGAACCTGCTGAATCCGGAGCCGCGGTCCTGCCAGCTGATCGAGCTCAAGACGCCGATCCTGACCAACGACGAATTCGCCAAGCTGAAGTACCTGAATCATCCGGCGTTCAGCTCGGTGACCCTGCCCATCCTGTTCAAGGCCAGCGAGGGCGCGGCCGGACTGGAGCGCGCGCTGGACGAACTGTTCGAGGCGGCGAATCGCGCCATCGAGGACGGTTACAACGTCATCATCCTGTCCGATCGCGGCGTGAATCCCGAGATGGCTCCGATCCCGGCGCTGCTGGCGGTCGCGGGCCTGCATCATCACCTGATCCGCGAAGGCTCGCGCACGCGGGTCGGCCTGGTCCTGGAATCGGGCGAGCCGCGCGAGGTGCATCACTTCTCGCTGCTCATCGGGTACGGCTGCGGCGCGATCAACCCGTATCTGGCGTACGAGACGCTGGACGACATGATCCGGCAGGGACTGCTCAAGGACATCGATCACAAGACCACGGTGAAGAACTTCACCAAGGCGGTGACCAAGGGCGTGGTGAAGGTGATCTCCAAGATGGGGATCTCGACCATCCAATCCTATCGCGGCGCGCAGATCTTCGAAGCGATCGGCCTCAGCAACGCCGTCATCGACGAGTACTTCACCTGGACCGCCTCCCGGGTGGGCGGCATCGGCATTGAGCAGATCACGCAGGAAGTGCTCGCCCGCCATGCGCGCGCCTTCCCTGAGCGGCCGGTGGACGGGCATACCCTCGACGTCGGAGGCCAGTACCAGTGGCGTGCGGACGGCGAGTTGCACCTGTTCAACCCGCAGACCGTGCACAAGCTGCAGAAGGCCGTGCGCACCGCCAGTTTCCCGGTGTTCAAGGAGTATTCGCGGCTGGTGGACGACCAGATGCGCCAGCACTACACCCTGCGCGGGTTGCTGGATTTCAAGGCGGCGACGCCCGTCCCCCTCGAGGAGGTGGAATCCGTGGAGAGCATCATGGCGCGCTTCAAGACAGGCGCGATGAGTTATGGCTCCATCAGCAGCGAGGCGCACGAGACGCTGGCCATCGCCATGAACCGCATCGGCGGCAAGTCCAACACCGGCGAGGGCGGCGAGGATCCGGCGCGGTACACGTGGACCAATGAGCGCGGGGATTCGAAGAACTCCGCCATCAAGCAGGTGGCCTCGGGCCGGTTCGGGGTGACGAGCCTCTACCTCACCAACGCGCGCGAGATCCAGATCAAGATGGCGCAGGGCGCGAAGCCCGGCGAAGGCGGCCAGTTGCCTGGCGCCAAGGTGTACCCGTGGATTGCCAAGGTCCGGCACTCCACTCCGGGTGTGGGGCTGATTTCTCCGCCGCCGCACCATGACATCTACTCCATCGAGGATCTCGCGGAGTTGATCCACGACCTCAAGAACGGCAACCGCGAGGCGCGCATCAGCGTGAAGCTGGTGGCCGAGGTCGGCGTCGGCACCATCGCCGCTGGCGTGGCCAAGGCCCACGCCGACGTGGTGCTCATCTCCGGTTTCGACGGGGGTACCGGGGCGTCGCCGCAGACCTCGATCAAGCATGCGGGCGTGCCGTGGGAACTCGGACTGGCCGAGACCCATCAGACGCTGGTGCTGAACAATCTGCGGTCGCGCATCGTGGTGGAGACCGACGGGCAGCTGAAGACCGGTCGCGATGTGATCATCGCCGCCCTGCTGGGTGCCGAGGAGTTCGGATTCGCCACGGCTCCGTTGGTGTCGCTGGGGTGCATCATGATGCGGGTGTGTCACCTGAACACCTGCCCGGTGGGCGTGGCCACCCAGGATCCGCGTCTGCGGAAGAACTTCGTGGGCAAGCCTGAGGACGCCGTGAACTTCATGCGCTTCATCGCGCAGGAGGTCCGCGAGTGGATGGCCCAGCTCGGCTTCCGCAAGTTCACCGACATGATCGGCCGCGTCGACCGGCTCGAGCCGCGCAAGGCCATCGATCACTGGAAGGCGCGCGGACTGGATTTCTCGAGCGTGCTGTACTCGCCGGATGTGGCGCCCGATGTGGGGCGTTATTGTCAGCAGGCGCAGGACCACGGTCTCGACAAGTCCCTCGACCTGACCACGCTGCTCGGTCTGTGCCAGCCGGCCATCGAACGCGGCGA
>JADLFD010000741.1 GCA_020845805.1 Verrucomicrobiales bacterium
GATCAATTGCACCTTGCCTTTGCGGTGTTCGGCCTTGCGGTTGCTGAGCACCCAGATGTAGGTGGCGATGCCGGTGTTGTAGAAAATGTTGAGCGGCAGGGCCACGATGGCATCCAGCCAGTCGTTCTCGATGATCCAGCGGCGGATATTGCTCTCACCCTGGCCGGCGTCGCCGGTGAAGAGGGAGGAGCCGTTGTGGACCTCGGCGATGCGGCTGCCGAGGGGTGTGGCGTGATTCATCTTCGACGCCATGTTGGCGAGGAAGAGCATCTGGCCGTCGCTGGACCGGGTGACGAGGGAGAGTTCCTCGCCCTGATGCATGACCTTGAACCGCGGGTCGCGCATGGAGCCCTTGCCGCCCATCAGTTCGAGGTCCTTCTTCCAGCTCTTGCCGTAGGGCGGATTGGCGAGCATGAAGTCGAACTCCTGCGCCGGGAAGGCGTCGTGCGAAAGGGTGGAATGCTCCGCGCCGCCGACGATGTGGTCGGCGTTGTCACCCTCACCTTTGAGCAGCATGTCCGCCTTGCAGATGGCGTAGGTCTCCGGGTTGATCTCCTGGCCGTAGAGGTGGGTGGTGATCTGCTGTTTCCGGTCGGTGGCGAGCTTTTGCAGCGTTTCCTCGGCGACCGTCAGCATGCCACCCGTGCCGCAGGCGCAGTCGTAAAGCAGGTAGCCACCGGATTTGATGCGGTCGGCGACGGGCAGGAACATGAGGTTGGTCATGAGGCGGACGGCATCACGGGGCGTCCAGTGCTCGCCGGCTTCCTCGTTGTTCTCCTCGTTGAACTTGCGGACCAGTTCCTCGAAGACCGTGCCCATGGAGTGGTTGTCCAGGCCAGGATGCTTGACCGTGCCGTCACCATTCCGCACGGGCTCGGGGCTCAGGTTGATTTCGGGGTCCAGAAACTTGGCGATCAACGCGCCCAGGGAGTCGGACTTGGAGAGCGTGGGGAGCTGATTACGGAATTTGAAGTTCTCGAGGATGTCCTGAACGTTTTGCGAGAAGCCGTTCAGGTAGTCTTCAAAATCGGCCAGAAGCTGCTGCTGGCTGCCACGGGACTTGAGATCGCGAAGGGTGAATTTCGACGTGTTGTAGAACGACTGGCCGGCGGCCGCGGAAAGAGCGGCGCGTTGCTCGGTGATGCCTGCCAAATCCAGCATCTCCTTGGTTTCCAGCACCGCCTTCTTGGTGGGCTCCAGCACGGCGTCCATCCGCCGCAGGACGCACATGGGCAGGATCACGTCCGGATACTTGCCGCGCTTGAAGAGGTCCCGGAGGACATCATCGGCGATGCCCCAGATGAACGAGACGATCTTGTTGTGAGTGGCTTGGTCCATGAAATCGACGGTCAGTTACCTGGTCACGATTGCGTACAAAATGTCCAGAGGCCGCGCCGAACTCGGGCCGCAAATCGGGGCCGGTCATGCCAGCAGGAGCACCTCGTTTCGGGGGCGGCGTATCGCCGACAGGCTGAATCCCTGACGAATCTCCCGCACGACAAATCGTGGTGGCTAGGGGGGATGGCAGGAGTCCACCGAGCGGACCCAGAAGCTCTGAAGGCTTGGAGCGGGTGAAGGGAATCGAACCCTCGTCTCAGGCTTGGGAAGCCCACGTTCTACCATTGAACCACACCCGCACCGGCGTGACGTGCGGCAGATGGATACCGGATGCCCGACGGCATGGCAACCTCGGGTTTGTCTCACCGGTCGGTTCCCCCTGCGTGGCGGGTCGCCGCGCGGGACGCGTCAGGAATCCCGGGGGTGACGTGGACCGGGCACGACGTCCTCCCTCCTCCCGAGGGGATCCGCGGCGTTCCGTGACGGCGACACGGAGGGACCGGCCTCGGCTGGGCTAGTACCGGGGAACGGAAGGGTCGACCTCGAGGGACCAGCGGTCGATGCCGCCACGCAAGTTCTGCAGACGCGCGAACCCGGCGAGGCGGAGTTCCTCGATGGCGTGCAGGCTGCGCACGCCGTGATGGCAGTACACGACGATCTCGCGGTCGCGCCAGTCCTCCAGTTCCTCGAGGCGGGCGGGCAGTTCCCCCAGCGGGATGAGCCGCGATTCGGGGAGGGCGGCGAAGGCGTGTTCTTCGGGTTCGCGCACGTCGAGCAGGCACGGCGCGGCTGGCTGGCCGAGGAGCGGGGCCAGTGCCTTGGGCTCAATGTTCCGGATCATGGATGGCTGTGGAGGCATCGGCGTGTGGTCCAACCCGACCCGACCCGACCAGATTCGAGCCGAGCCGAGCCGAGCTAACTCAACTCGATCCAACCCAACCCAACCGGGTCGGGTGCGGGTCGGTGTCAGACTTCGAGGCTGCCGAGGTAGCGTTCGCAGTCGATGGCGGCGGCACAGCCTTCGCCCGCGGCGGTGATGGCCTGGCGGTAGACGTGGTCATGGCAGTCGCCCGCCACAAACACACCGGCCCGACTGGTCTGGGTGCCGACGGTGGTCTTGATGTAGCCGTTTTCGTCCATGTCGACCACGCCCTTGAACACGTCGGTGTTGGGCACGTGCCCGACGGCGATGAAGACCCCGGTGCAGGCGAGATCGGATTCGGCCTGGGTCTTGAGGTTCTTGATCCGGACCCCGGTGACCTTGTTCAGGGAGACATCCTTGATGTCGGTCAGGACGCTGTCCCAGACGGGTTTGATCTTCGGATTGGCGAGGGTGCGCTCGGCCATGATGCGCGAGGCGCGGAGTTGGTCGCGGCGGTGGACGAGGTAGACGGTGGAAGCGAAGCGGGTGAGGTAGTTGGCCTCTTCGCAGGCGGAATCACCGCCGCCCACCACGACCACGGGCTGGTTGCGGAACATGGGCAGGGCGCCGTCGCAGGTGGCGCAGTAGGTCACGCCGCGGGTCTCGAGCTTGGCTTCGCTCTCCAGGCCCAGGTGGCGATGGCCGGCGCCGCTGGCGATGATCAGGGACTGCGCCTCCACGGGTTCGCCGTCCACCATGAGCTTGAAGGGGCGTCCGTCGAGTTGCGCGGATTCGAGGGTGCCGAATTTGACGCGCGCGCCGAAGCGTTCGGCCTGCTTCTGCATGCGGGTCATGAGTTCGTAGCCGTCGACGCCTTCCGGGAAGCCGGGATAGTTCTCGACGATGCTGGTGGTGGTGAGGAGGCCGCCCGGCATGGGGCCGGCGAGGACGAGGGGATTGAGATTGGCGCGCGCGGTGTAAATCGCGGCGGTGAGCCCGGCACATCCGGTTCCAATGATGACGACCTTCTCCATATTCAGGGCCGGCAAGCTAGCGTGGTCACCGGCCGAGGCAAGTCCGCCATGGGGAAAGCCGCGCGGGACCGGGGCGAGTGCCGTCCCCAGAGGGGTTGAATGGTCGAGGATGGCGAGGATCGAAGGGCATCCGAGGAGGTTGCCTAGGACCGTCGAGAGCACCTGATGGTATGGCGACCCGAGACGTGGAGCGGATCCACAGATGTCACCGAGCGACACAGATGGGGGAAAGGGGGAGGAGGGCGGTGGAGCGGCGGGGACCCTCTGTGATGCTCTGCGTTATCTGTGGACCGCTGGGATGGGGCCGGAAGGACGGGGACGGAATGGGCACGAAAATGGGCGCCCGGGAGAATGGGCGGGGTCGACCCGAGACGTGGAGCGGATCCACA
>JADLFD010000742.1 GCA_020845805.1 Verrucomicrobiales bacterium
CGCCTCCTTCTGGCCCAAAGAACGATCCCCAGTCTTCGTGTAGCATGGCATGCCCGGGCAGGACAACGGGTGATCTGCACCCGGTCCTTGGGGAATTGGCGTTGGCATCAACGCCTACCCGCAGGGAACCGCGCCGGGGTGACGGATCACAATGCGAGCTACTCCCTCACGCCGACGACCGGTGGGCCTGGATCCAGGCCAGGAGCGGAGCGTCAAAAGCGAACCCCTGCTTCTCGCAGAGCTGTTGGTATTGCTGCAGGAGCGGCGCGAGTTGGAAGCCCGCTAACTGGGGGTTGTGGTCGAAGATCGCGGTGAGCAGGCCGATGGCAGTCAGGGACCTGTCCCGGGCGTTCTCAAATTCACCGAGAAGCTCGTGGGCGCGTGCCGCCAAGCCGAGCGCGGCGGCGTGGAGCATTCGAGGGTAGTCGGATTCTTTGCCCTGAAATGCGCGATAGTGCTGGTCGGATTCCTCCAGGCAACGCAGCGCGGATCGGGCCCGTCCGAGATCCAGCCGGTACGCTCCGAGCAAGCGCAACGAGAATGCCAGGTCGCGGCGAAACACCGACGGATGCTTGACGAAGAGCCGGCGCCGAAGGCGAAGGGAACGTTCCTCAACCGCCATCGCCCGCTCGATGCTGCCGGCATCCTGATGGCACATCGAGAGGGTCGAGTAGCACTGGGCGAGCAATTGCCGCTGGGCATTGGATCTGGAATCGGGTGAGGCATGGGCGGTCGCGACCGCCGCCTCGGCGACCTCCACGGCTCGGAGGGCGCCGGTGCGGGTACGCGCCATCAGTCGCACCGCCTCTGCGAGGTGACGTTGAGCGCGCGCCAGGTGCTCGGAAATCAGGTCCGATGGAAAACGACGCTGACAGATTAAGAAGCATTGGACCGCGCGGCGAGCCGCGCCGCGGGCGGCGCGAAAGTCCCCAGTCTCATAGAAGCGGGTGAAGAGGATGTTCTGGGCCTTTCCCTCCAGGAGCAGACGGTGGGCGGAAGAAGGGCCGCGAAGTCCGCGCGCGCGCCGCGTGGCTTCTTGGGCTAGGGATAAGGCGCGCTGGGTCTCACCCGCTTCTCCTAGCGAGGCGGAGTACGACAGGAGGTACGCCACGAAGTCGGCTCCGTGCGAATGGGGATAGCGGTCGGCCAGGGTCTGGTATCCGTCGAGGTGGGCTCCCAGGACACCCAATGCCTCCGAGGTTCGTCCGACTTGGGCCAGGGCGATGGACAAGGCGTTAGCCGCGGCGAGCAGGTACTCCCACCATCCGACGGCATCCTCGCTCGCGAGAATGCGAAAAAGGTCATGCGCCTCCATGGCGGGCCCCATGGCCGCGGGAAAATCGCCCCGATCCAATTGAATGTTGGCCACCGCCAGTGCGGCCAAGGCTGACTCGGAGGCGGGAGGGGAACCCTGGAAGCAGGCTTTCGCTTGTAACGCGAGACGCAAGGCGCCTTCGGAATCTCCAGACTCCTTCAATCGATTGGCCAGAAGCGTCAGCGTTCGGCCCTTCGAGGCGATCGAGGCCGGATTTGGCGGGAATGCCGAGATTTCGGAGAGCCGCGCCGCTTCCTCGGCAACGGTCAGGGCCTGGCGGAGATTTCCAGACTCTCCTAGACGCTTGGAGTAGGTCTGGAGGGCATCCACCACGCTGAACCCGGAGTCATCCGGAACTTGAAGCCTGCGGGCGAGGCGCACCGCTTCGCGGGCGGCTTGCAAGGCCTCACGCTTCTGCCCCGCCTCAGCCAGGCGTTCGGAGACGTTGTTCCAGTGCACCGCCAGCATGCCGTCGGAGTACGGCACCTCCGTATGCAACACCTGGCGAAATCGCCGCATGGCGATGATCGCCACGGAGGCAAGCGGTGCACATCGAGGGGGCAGGTGTTGGATGATCAGGAAAAGATGCGCTGCGGTTCGAGAAGTGGTCGCGAACTTCGCGAGCACTTTGGCCGCGGCAAGTCCGATGACCAGATTCTCCTGCGAAGCGAGACGGCAAAGGGCGGGAACATAGAGGTCGGGTGCCGCCTTGGTGCGATGGAGGGCCAGCCTGATGCGCTTAGCTCGATTTGCACCGGCATCGAGCAGGAAGCGGAGTTGCTTGTTGAGAGCGTCCGGATTCATGGCTTCTTCCGCCGACGAAGCGTGGGTGGAAGAGTGACCAGTTTCTGACCCAGCAGATCCGGTTCGAGCGGCCCGATGCCGCTGGGACCACTCGGGTAGCACTCCCGTAGAAGTGCCAGCACCTCGCGACGCGGAATGGGCGCCAGCTCGGAAAGCGCCTCGTCGTCCAGGGTTAGGTCGAAACCCTCTTCGATCGAACCAACACCGCGATGAAGTGTGATGAGGCGGCAAACCTGTTCGATCACCGGAAGCATATCGCGTCCCATGCCTCGCGCGGTCGACAGGCGTTGCCAGTAGTCCCTCTCACGTTCCAGCAATTGCGTCAGAATGGAATCCTCACGGGAAGCTGCGACCGGCCCCACCACAGACAGCAGCGCCTGCGTGTGAAGCAGGAGCACTTGATCGTAGAGCTTCTTGTCGAATTGCGGTTTCGAGCCCCGGTTGGGGCGAACTCCCATCCGCGTCGCGAAAGCATCCTGCGCACGTTCAAAGGAATCGGCTCTTGATGCGGGAGTGGAGACCACTGGTCGAAGCGCCACCTTAAAGGAGTCACGCTCGAAGACCGCGCGTTCGAGAGCGATCCGGGCCGCGGTATGTCGCAACAGTCGGCCGACCCAGAGATGCTCACGTTCAAGGAACAGGATGCGTTGCCGGCGAATCGGGCACGCATCGAGGGCTCCGAGCAAGCGCGTGATCGCCGCTGTCTTTGCGACATCAGCGGCATAATCGATCACCACCAAAATTCCTTCGCAGTTCTTCGGCAGACCGGCCCACACGTCAGGTTCCTGATCGAACCGCTTTTCTTGGAGGAATCCAACCGCCCATCGGGGTGCCTGGGACTTCAACGTGTCACAGAGCGACAGACCAAGTCGGGTCTTTCCGAATCCCCCGGGACCTGCATACGCGCGAAACGCGCGATCTTCGCCGCTGTCACACCAGAAAAGAAGGTCCGGCAGCGCTTCGGACTGGCTCCGGCCATGAAATGGGACAGCGCGCGCTTCCGCTCGGAGAAGGGCCGCCGTGCCGTGGTCGCCTGCCCGCCAATCCAGGACCGGAATGCTGAGCCAAGAGAGGGAGGGATCCGTGGCGGCGCGGTTGCTTCGACGCGGTAAGGCGCTTGGGAGTGGCGACTCGCCCCGTGGATGCCGTCCTCGTTTGGCGCGATCATCCATTCGCGAACGAGCGCGGGTCCTCCGTTCAGCGAGTCGCACTTCGTCGATGAACGATCCGACCCATGTGATGAGCGACTTCTGGGTGGCTCCGGATCCGAACACCGGAAAAATCTTGTTCATCTCCGCTCGCACCGGCTCCGCCAACTCCTCGCCGCCAGGGGTGTTCAACTGCTCCCAGATATCGGTCACGGCCCGCTGGGCGGTCGCCCTTCCCGGGAAGTTTTCCATCGTAAGCCAACTGTCATAGGTGCTTCGAGAAGGACCGCCCCGCTGGTTTCCCAGGTTCGGAAGTTCGCGCAGCGCCAAGGCGATGAACCTCGCCCAGTTTTGCCGATCCTGGCGAGTGGAGGACGACTTCTTCGCGGGCACGAGGAGTGCCATTGCCACAGTCCAGCCACCGAGTTCCAGAGGGAAATCTCAGGCGGAAAGCAGGGCGCAGGGAAACTCGGGAAAAGTCGGAGAAGCCCGGAAAAAACCGGCGGCTGAGAGAGTTGCCGATTCGATCGCTGTTGTGCCTCAGAATCCCCTGTTCGCCGCGAGGTGGGCCGACATCGCGAACGAGTGTACCGGCCATCCCGCGACCGAGCGAGCCAACACAACGCGTACCCACTTGCCATGAAACCCTCGAAGCCTTCCAAGCCTCGCCGGGCCCCTCGGCCCAAGGCCTCCGCCAAGAATCCGGTTCAGCCGCCGCCACCCGTGACCCTCGACGCGGAGGAATCGGTCAGCCCCATTCCGCCGCCGGAGCGGTCCTTGGCGCGGGATTTGGGCTGGATCGCGTCGACCACGCCGCTGCCCGATCTCGCCGACGACGCTTCGATCACGCGTCACTTTCTGACCTGTCGCAAAGCCGGCGTCCGTTTGGCCCGGAGTAAAGGGGCCTGGGACCCGGAAGGCGTCTTTGTCGATGCGTACCGGAGCATCTTGTTCAGCCCACGCGCGAACGCACGGGGCTGGGCCTATCTGCCGCTTCGCGTCATCTCGCGGGTCTGGTCCAGCCTGCGCAACACGAATGCTCGGAAGACCGGGACTTCGGCCGTGGCGCTGGATTCCCTGCCTGCCGACGCCCGCATGCTGGCTGTGGAACCGACGCACTGCGACCTCTCCTACGACGAATGTTTGTCCCTTCTCCGGGTGTTGGACGACCCCGAACGCGACCTGATGTTTCGGCACTACTTCCAGGGGTGGACCTTGGAGGAACTGGTGGGCATGGGCATCCGGAAATCGACCCCGGCGGCGCTCAAGGCTCAGTTGCACCGGTTGCGCGCGAAGTTGCGCCGGATCCACGGCGACGGCGAGGGCTGGCTCTGATTCGGCGAAGCGCGGCCGCCACCGCATCGCAACCGCGGACGCGATCCCTGCGGTTAGGCGGTGGCAACTGATCATCCAGCTCACCTCGATTCCATGAACACCCATTCCTCCTCCTCGACCCCGCGTTTCCCCGGCTCCCTGCGGGCCTTCCTCGTCATGCCCCTGCCGCCCGGGGTGCTCGCACAAGCCACGAGCATCCCGGGACTGGACCAGTTCATGGGCTTTCTTCAGACCGTCACGTTGCTGGTGGGGGCCTGTCTCATCCTTTTCGGCGCCTGGCAAATCCATCAAGGCCGGGTGGCGGAAGGGGCATTGTCGCTGGTCGCCGGGTTCCTCAGCTGCGTGACGGTCCCGGTCCTTCGGTTGATCGCGGGTTGGACGGGGGGATCTCTCTGATTCGCTGGGCACCCAGATGAACGAGGACCGTCTACACGTCAGCTCGACGCACGGTGCCGAGGAAACCGAAGGCACCCTCCTGGGCGTTTCCACGACCTCGTTCGGATGGGTGGTTCTCGCCATGGCCGCCGGCCTCGCGGTCTTCGTGGTCCTGGCGCCGCGCTCCAGCCTGCGCGCCGCCGTCTCGATGGCCGTGTTGCCTCCGGTGCTCGCGTTCGTGGTGCTGCGTGTTCTGCAACGCGATAGACCACCGGGACACGGTCCGCGATGGATGGACTCCCGGCTCACGGGCGGACATGCCCGACCTCCGCGAACGCCATCCGACCTGGGCCCACGCCTGGCGGCGGGGTTCCCGGAGGCCTACGTCGTCCAGGGCCTCACCCTGTTCGGTGGGCCCGCCGGCGGCCACGCGGCGATGGGTTGGGAGGTGCATCTTCCCGATCTGCAGACTGCGTCGGCGACCGAACTCAATCGGCACCGGGAGGCCTGGTCCTCCCTCCTGCGCCAGATCGGGCCCCAGGAGGGCTTCCAGATCACCCTGGGGTCCAGCGCCTGTGAGGTCGAACGCCTGCTGGAATACCAGAAGGTAACGGAGGCCGTTTCCCGACCCGCGGTCCGGCGTCTCCGCAATCTCAACTTCCTTCAACAGTGGCAGCGCCTGGAGCGTGGCGAACTGCGCCGTCGTCAGGTCGTTCTTTTCGTGACGCGCCCGCTCGCGGGCACGGCGCCGTGGTCGGGTCGCACCGCGAGTCGCGAATACGACACGCGGTTGGCCGAAGCCCGCACGGCGTTTGACCAGTCGGAACAGATGCTGCAGCGCATTCTCGAGCCCGTGGGTGGGCGCGTGACGCGGTTGGGCGACGCGGAGGTCGTGCGCCTGTGGCACGAACGACTGAATCCGTCCGCGGTCGAGCGGTTCACAGTGGGGGCGCGACTTGCGCCCGACCCGGAGTCGACGTTGGCGGATCAGTGCTGGCACTCCGAACTGCGGGCCGGGAATCGCCAGGGTTTCGTGCTCGATGGCTACACGCATCTCGCCTTCAGCCTGAAACGACTGCCGAGTGAGACCTACCCGAGCATTCTGCGCGCGCTCACCCAATTGCCCTTCGGCGGCGTGACCCTGGTGGCTCGGGTGCGACGACGGGAGCGGGAACCGGTCCTGCGCCGCGCCCAGGCCTCGGTCGATCGTCTGCACCAGCAGGCGTCGCGACGGCCGGACGAGCGACTGGCGGTGGCGAAGTCCCAGTTGGACGAGAAGATCCGCAGACTCGCCCGCGGGGAGGTTGTGCCGTTGGAGTTTGAATTCACGGTCATGATTCGCGCGCGTACGCCCGCGGAAGCCCAGGACATGGCCGCGGCCGTGAAGTCCACCGTGCAGGCCATGCCCGGCGCGTCGTGGTATGAGGCCACCTTGGCGGCCAGTTCGCGCGATCTCTTCTTTCAGACGCTGCCAGGTCACCCCGGCCGCACCCCCGCGGGATTCGTGCACTACGGCGAGGATGGCTATGTCGCCGATCTGCTGCCGCTGGCCAGCACCTTCTCCGGGCATCCCGGTCCCACCGAGGCGCTGTTTCCCGGTGCCGAGGGCAACCTCGTGAATCTGGTCACCTTCCTGGGCGAAGGACCCGCAGCGACACCGCAGAACCTGCTCGTCCTCGGAGCGCCCGGCGTGGGCAAGAGCGTGGCGTTGGAGAAGCTGCTGCTGGAGACCGATCCCTTCTTCGGGTTCACGGCCATCATCGATTTTGGCCTCTCCCAATCGTCGTACCCGCGCGCGCACGGGCAGGAGCCGACGATCCTGCGACTGGATGGTCGTCACACCTTGAACCCCTTCGACACGCAGGGACTCCCGCGCACGCCGTTCGCCCAGTCCAGCTTGATCGCGCTCCTGCAACACATGGTCGGTGTCCCGGCCGACGAAGAGAAGGCCAAGCGACAGGCCGGGCTGCTCGGGCGTGAGCTGCAACAACTCATCAGTGATCACGCGCAGGATCTCCTGGCGCGATGGCCGGCCGCGCGCCGGTTGGAGCTCTATCGGCACAGTGCCGTGCTGCGCCAGGGGCGGGTCCGGGAACAACAGTCCCTGCTGGAAGCGTTCCTCGCCTTTCGCGAGTGGTCCCAGGAACACCCGGAGCAGGCGCAGGAAGCGTTGCATGCGGTGTCCGAACAGGCCGCCCAGGAGCATGCCAGTCGGTTTCCCAGTGAGGTCGAGGATCTCGTGGCCGCGCGATTGGCGCCGGAGGAGCACCTCACCCTGGCCAGCCTGCGCGAGAAACTGGAAATGAGCGACGAAGAGGCCTGCCGGTGGTTGGCCGTGTTGCTCACGCCGTGGACCGAGGACGCCTCGTACGGTCGGCTCTTCAATGGGGTGAGCACGTTTTCGAGCGCCTCGCCGGTGTTGTACTTCGAGCTGGGACACC
>JADLFD010000743.1 GCA_020845805.1 Verrucomicrobiales bacterium
CCTCCATCGGATCGCCGCCCGTCCACTCCAACACGCCCAGGCAGTAATCGTCCGTCCAGCTGCCGCTGGCCGAGTACACCAGGAACAGTCGGTCCCCCCGCCAAAGCACCTGGGGCCCCTCATTCACCCACGGTTGGCCGTGGCGTTCCCACGGATGCTCGGGCGTCGAGATGCGGACCCGCTCGCCGTCGATCGACACGGCGCTGCTCAGACGCGCCAGATAGAGATGTTGCGCGACGTTCTCCGTGCCCTCCCAACCGGACCAGACGAAATACCGCCGGCCATCCGGCAGACTCAGGATCGTGCCATCAATGGCCCATCGGTCCGTCCTGGCCGCCATCCGACCGCGCCACAGGTAAGGCGCCTGCGGATCGCGGGCGTCGCCTTCCAACACGTACATCCGGTGATTCTCGTTCCGCCCGTCGTCCGCCGCGACGTACAGATGCCAACGTCCATCCAGATGATGAATCTCGGGCGCCCAGAGGTTGCGCGAGTATTCGCGACCGGGCTCCGGAACCCAGACCCGGCGCGCCTCGGCCTTCCCCATCTCCTCGAGCGCCTCGAACCGCGACACCGAAACCGCACCACCGCCCGAGTGCGCGCGGTACCACGCCCCCTCCCAGCGCACCACCCAGGGGTCCGCGCCTTTCGCCACGATCGGATTGGTGAACGTCCGCGCCTCCCGCCCTTCGCCAATCGCACCCGCCGCCGCGGCCGCGGCGGTCCCCGTTCCGAACACCGCGATGACCCACGCGACCAGGTGCCTCCTAAGCATGCCCCAGTCTGCCGTTTGCTCCGCCCGCGCGGCGAGTGAAGAGACCTGCCCGGCCTCTCTCTCGCCGCTCGCCCAAGGCGTTGCACCCAGGGCGCCCGGGGCCCCCGACACCGAAGGGATCCGGCACCCGAGAAATCCGCCTTTGACGCGCCGTTCATCCCGGGCTTCCTTCCCCGCGTGAAATCGGTCGCTTCCCTGGCCCTGGCATGGGCTGTCCTGACGTGCTCGTCCCCGACCGCCACCGCCGAAAGCTGGACGCATTACCGAGGCCCCACGCATGACGGCATCTATGCTGCGCCCATCCGAACCGACTGGAACGCCCAGCCGCCGCGCCGCCTCTGGCGTATCCCGATGGGGCCCGCGCTCAGCTCCCTTTCCATCGCCGGCGGCCGCGTCTTTACCCAGGCCCGACGCAACGTGTCCGGTGAACCGCGCGAATTCACCGTCGCACTCGACACCGCCACCGGACGCGAACTCTGGGCGGTCAACCTCGATGTCGCCGACTACCCGGACGGCGGGGTGGGATCCGATGATGGACCCCGATCCACGCCGGTCATCGACGGGGATCGGGTCTACGTCTTCACCTCCTACCTGAGACTCGTGTGCCTCGAAGCCGCCAGCGGACGCGAGGTCTGGCGTCGCGATTTCCGCGCTGAACTGGGCGCCAACGTGATCGACTGGCAGAATGCCGCATCCCCCCTGGTTCTGGGCGACCTGATCTTCATCAATGCCAACACCAGCCCGGATCGAATCACCGCGGTGCGCAAGTCGGACGGCACCACGGCGTGGCGGGACCATGACGAGCGCATGACGCAGTCCACCCCGGTGTACGCCACCATCGCCGGCGTGCCCCAGGTGGTGTTCTTCACCCAGGCCGGGCTCCTCGCGGTAAAGCCCGAGGATGGCACCGCCCTGTGGCGATTCCCGTTTAGCTTCTCCACCTCCACTGCCGCCTCGCCGGTGGTGGCCAGCAATCTGGTTTACTGCTCGGCGGCCTATGGCGTGGGGGCCGGCGCCGCACGCATCACCCCCTCGGGCAACGGACTGGCGGCGGCTCAAGCCTGGAAATCCCGGAACGCGAACATGAACCACTGGTCTACGCCGGTGCATCACCAGGGATTCCTGTACGGCGTCTACGGTCAAAGCTCGCTGAGCCTGCGTTGCGTCAACGCCGCCACCGGAGCCGAGCTCTGGCGCGAACCCTCGGTCGACGGCTCCGAGGTCGGCTACGGCAGCATTCTGAAGGTCCAGGACCTGCTCCTGGTGCAGACCGAATCCGGCCGCCTGGCCCTCGGAGCCCCGAATACCAATGGGTTCACCGTTCTGGCCAGCTTCCAGGGCGCGGAAGGAAAATGCTGGAACACCCCCGCGCTGAGCGACGGCATCCTGTACGCGCGCAGCACCAGCGAGGTGGTGGCGTATGATGTGGCGCCACCCCGACCGGCCACCCCCTTGCAGTTCAAAGGCGTGCCCAGCATCGCTCAAGGCCGCGCCCGCCTTTCGGTCGCCACCCCCGATGGGTCGGCGGTGGACGCCACGCGCCTCACGAAACTCCGCCTCCTTTCCTCGACGTCCCTCGCTTCCCCGGTGGCCACCTGGACGGTGGAGGACGCCGCCCCGTCGCTGCAGGGGAACGAAGTGCGCTTTGACGCGCCCTTCCGCGATGCCGACGCGCAGCGCTACTTCCAACTCCGGGAACAGCCTTAACCACCGCGCCCCGGGACCCACGCGGCACGGTCACGCGCGCCCCACCTGCAGCGGTTCCGAAGCGGGCACCCGCCCGCGGCGCGAGTTCAGGACGCGTCAACCTCGGAAGTACAGGTAGGCACAGAGAATCAGCAGCAGGACCACGGCCGAAGCGATGACATCCCCGGCCCCCCAACTCGACCGTGATTCGGCGCGCTGCTCGCGCGTCACCGTGGCGAAGGTCAGCCCGTCCAGTTTCTGGGCGGAAGGCGCGGGCGTGAGATAGCTCACTCCCACCA
>JADLFD010000744.1 GCA_020845805.1 Verrucomicrobiales bacterium
GTTGGGCCGGCAGTTGGGATGGACCGGCGTGGCCCTCAAGACTTGCAAGACCCAGAGCGGCGCGTTGCTGAGCCTCGCCTGGGCCCGCGCGCACGGGATGGAGCTGATGGTGCAGGATCTGACCAACCCCATGCTCGCGCAGATCCCGCATCTCCTCCTCGCCGCGCATGCCGGGACCATCATGGGCGTGGAAACCAACGCCATGCAGTTTTATCCGGAGGCCTCGCGGCCGGAGGCGGTGGTTCATCCGGGGTGCTACGTCCGGCGTGGCGGACACGTCGACCTCTCGACCGTGGCCGGGCCCGGATTCGGGTATGGCGCGGCCGCCGATGCTCGCACCCTTCCTGCGCCTTTGGACTGAAGGCCACCGTGGTGGTGCGGCGACGAAGTCGCTGTCCTGGTCTCCTGCCTGGCCTCCTCGCCCGGATTTGCGGCTGCCGGACGGTTCGCGAGTCCAAGCGCGGGTGAGGGCCATCGGTTGGTGTGAGCCAGGTTTTCGTGGGGAGCGAAGGCGGTGACGGCGTCCCCGCGGTCCGAGGGAAAAAAAACCGGGCCCAGGGTTTCCCCCGGGCCCGGATCCTTGTTCTTACTTCATTTCTGGGCGCTGCGCCGGCAGTCGTTCACTGGGTGCCCGGACCGGATTTCACTCCGGTGGGTCACTCTGCCAGACTCACCCACTCGCGGCTGGCTTCGCGCAGTTCGGCCTGCCTTACGGCATAGAACCGAGCCTGGCGCGCCTTCTCCTCGAGCAGGGCAGGCAGGGACCACAGCGGGAACGGTGACAGCCACGCAAGTGACTCCGCTTCCGCCGCGGCACGCTGCAACGCGGCTTTCACCACGGGGTTGTCCGTCTCCGCCAGTTTCTGGCGCAACAGCCTCCCTGTGAGCCGCGTGAGGGCCAAGTCATGGGATCCGCGAAGGATTCGTGGAGTTCCATGCTGACCGCGACCACCCCGGCGCAGCGCCGGCTGGTGGGTCGCTTTTTTCATGCGGCCGAAGGCATACCAGAAGAACTCACTTCCGGCAATGCATGGCCTGCTTCCCAACGGAGTCTCAGTCTCGGTCTGAATAGGCTAACACGTTGGAGGAAAAATGGTTGTGATGGGTTGTGGTGAGGGGATCCGGGCTGAACTTTTTTTTGCCCTGCTCCGGACGGGGACGGTCCGGGCGGGCAGGTTTGGGGGTGCCGAGGTCGAGGATCAGAGCCCAGCGGCGCCACCCGGGCGGAGGGGCGGTCCGGTCAGTCTTGGTCGGACCCTTCGCCGCTCGCGCCGGGTTATGGGGACTGGAAGCGGTAACCGATGCCAGGCTCAGTGCGGATCAGAGTTGGCTCGGCGGGCGCGGGTTCAATTTTGTCGCGCAGGTGCGCGATGTGCACGCGGAGCGCGTGGGAAGGGTCGCTGGCGGTCTGGCCCCAGACCTCATGGATCAGGGCCTTGTGGGTGAGCACTCGTCCGGCGTGGACCACGAACACGCGGAGCAGGGCGTACTCGGTGGGCGTCAGACGGATCTCCTGGTTTCCGCGATGCACGCGGCGGGCGGGCAGATCGACGACCAGGTCGCCGCAGTGGAAGACGGCGGACGCGGCGTCGGGCTGCGAGTGACGTCGAGCGGCGCGGAGGCGGGCGAGGAGTTCCCCGGAGGCGAAGGGTTTGGTGACGTAGTCGTTGGCGCCCGTGTCGAGGGCGGTGACCTTGTCCGCTTCCTGATCGCGGACCGTGAGGATCACGATGGGCACGCGCGACCATTCGCGGATCCGACGGAGCACCTGGAGACCGTCGAGATCGGGGAGGCCGAGGTCGAGGAGGATGATTTCGGGACGGCGTTGGGCGGCGGCGAGGATTCCTTCCTCGCCGGTGGCGGCGTCGAAGACACGGTACCCGTCGCCTTCGAGCGTCACGCGCAGGAGTCGGCGGATCTGGGGTTCATCATCGATGACCAGCGCCACGGTGGAGGGTGTGTCTGGATCAGGGTTCATGGCCGGCGGTCGGGGCATGGGGCTGCGGAATCTTCAGGTCGAACCGCGCGCCACCGCCAGCCTGGTTCGAGGCGGTCACTGTGCCCAGGTGGGCTTCGACGAAGCCCTTCACAATCGCGAGACCGAGTCCGCTGCCGCCTGCCGGAGCGTGGGCGCCGCGGCTGAACTTCTGGAACAAGCGGGGCAGGAGCGCGACGGGGATGCCGGGGCCGCGATCCGCGATCCGGAGGAGGAGATGGTCAGCCGATTGTTCCGCGCGGATCTCCACCGGGGTCGACGCGGGCGTGTGCAGGGCGGCATTGAAGAGCAGGTTGTCGAGTGCCTGCTGCAGCAGGCTGAAGTCGAATTGCGCGATCAGCGGGGACTCGGGAAGCGTGACGGTGAGCGGATGGTGCTGCAGCGCGTCGTGGGTGTCGTGCAGGGCGGCGCGCACGAGATCGTGGACGTCATGCCAGTCGAGATGGGGGCGGATCTGGCCGGACTCGAGTCGGGTGACGTCGAGGAGGTTGCCGACGATGCGATTGAGGCGGGCATTGGCCTGCGCGATTTCGCCGAGCAGCATCTCGCGGTGCGCGGCGTCCTTGGCCTGGGGGTTTTGCAACGCACTGACCGCGCTGGTGCTGACGGCGAGCGGGGTGCGGAGCTCGTGGGAGATGGAGTTGAGAAGCGTGCGACCAAGACGCTCGGATTCGGCGAGGAGCCGGGCTTGTTCTGCGGCCTGGCGCAGTTCGAGGCGATCGAGGACGAGCGCGGCCTGGCGCGCGAACAGTTCGAGCAGTTCGCGTTGTCCGACGGCGAGAGTGGGGGTCGGGGGGGCGACAGCCAGCACGCCGAAGGTGCGGCGTTCGGTTTGCAGGGGGAAGTGGATGGCGGTTGCTGCGGGGAGCGTGTGAGTGAAGCGCCCCGCCGGCTGGCGGTTCTTGAACGCCCAGTCCGCGACGGCGAGTTCCTTTTCGTTGAGAGTCAGCGATCCATCCGGGTGTGGCGTCAGACCCTGGTCGGCGGGCAGGACCAGCGTGGCCGGGCTGTCGAAGATGCGCATGACCTGCGCGGTCAGTTGCCAGACCACCTGGTCGCGGGACGTGGCCTCGGCGAGATCGCGCGTCAGTTCATAGAGCGCGGTGGCCCGTTCCTCGCGACGGCGTTCTGCTTGCGCCTGTTCGCGAATGCGCGCGACGAGTTGTCCGAGCACCACCGCCACGACGAAGTAGGTGCCAAACAGCACCACGTCCTCCGCTCGTTCGATGCGGAAGGTGAAGCGTGGTTCCAGGAAGGCGAGGTTCCAGAGCAGGGCGCTGGCGGCGCCGGCGGCGAGGACGGGGCCGCGTCCGACCTTGAGAGCCAGGAGGACGACGGTGAGGAGGAAGACCAGGCCGGGGACGCGGGGTCCCGCCAGGAACATCAGCCCAAGATTGAGGAGGGCGGCGGCGGCCACGGCGCCGAAGGCAAACAGGTACTGTCGCCCGAGGTCCGCGTCCCAGGGACGGCGCGATGGCCGTGGGGGAGGTGCGGCGAGGCGGGGGTGGGGACGGACCACATGGAGCTCGATATCGCCGCTTTCGCGGACGAGTTGGCGCAGGAGAGCGCCGGCTTTCCAGGTGGCGATCCATCCGGCCCTGGCGGGTTTTCCGACCACGATGCCGGTGACATTCTCGCGTCGAGCCACGCGGAGGAGCCCCTCGACGAGGCTGGTGTCGGTGGTGGTGAGCACCTGCGCGCCGAGTTCGCGGGCGGTTTCCAGGTTGCGCGCGAGCTGCTCCTGGGCGCCGGCATCCAGGACTCCGGGGCCGTCGACGTGCACTGCGAGCCAGTCGCAGTGGAGCCCGTCGGCGGCGCGACGGGTCCAGCGGATGAGCGATTCCGAGGTGGGGCTGGGGCCCACGGCGACCAGCAGCCGGTGCGTGGTCTTCCA
>JADLFD010000745.1 GCA_020845805.1 Verrucomicrobiales bacterium
CAGTCCGCCTGCTTGCGCGACAAGGACACCCGCACACCATCGGCGCGCTGGGCCTCGATGGCGGTGGGCGTTACGGCCTCGATCAGGAGCGTTTCGCCGCTGCGCACGTTCCGCGTGGAACTGTGGAAGTGGAGCGTCTGCCCGGGGCGATAGTTCTTCAGCTCCCGCTTCTGCGCCCGGGTCCACTTGAGGCCGTGATGTACCCAAAATGGCGCATCTTCCGCGCCGAGGCGTTGGTCGGACTTCAAGGCCTCACGGATCTGCGTGGTCACCCGAGCGATCTCGCGCCAGGTGGGGCTCACTACCAACGCCGCGTTTCCCCGACGCACGGTCTCCAGGTAATCCGCGGCGAGAATGGCGTAGCGGTCGTCCTCCGGAATCTCACGCAAGGCTCCCAGACGCCGCAGCCGTACCAGGGCTTCCGCCCCCTTGCCGGAAGCGAAAGCGGCCACCGCTTCGCGGTAGTCGGCATCGACCTGCCGCACGATGCGATGCACGCCCACCGTGGCGAGCGCGCTCTTCCGTTCCAGCAAGCGCAGCGCATCGCCCGCCTGCACCGATCCGTGCTGCCGCGTGTCGCCTGACAGAATCAGTCGACAGCGGTCCCGCTCGACGTTCTCCAGCAGGCGAACCATGTCGGAGGTGGACAGCATGCCTGCTTCGTCGACCACCAGCACCCCGCGCCGCGCCTCGGCCTGGAAGGCTTCATCCACCAGATAGCGCTGCACGGTGGCGGCGCGGGCCACGCCCTGGGCGCGAAGCTCCGCCACGGCCGCGCTGGTGGGGGCCAGCACCAGCACTGGATGCTGCCCCTCCACCGCCCGAAGCAGTTCCTGAAGCAGCACGCTCTTGCCGGTCCCGGCTCCGCCGCGCAAGCCCAGCACAGCGTCCGGGGTACCTAGCAGGAATCCCACCGCGGCGCGTTGCTCGCCGCTCAGATGGCTCGCGGACTTGACTCCGGGATTCAAGGGGACCTCCCGGCCAACACCGCGATTGACCAGGGCGATCATACGCGACTCCCGATCGAGCATGCTCTGGGTGGTCAACGCCCCATCCACCTCGATGAACTCCGGCCGCTCCGCCAGGGCGCGTTCCAACTCCTCCATCGGCAGACTGCCGCGCGCGAACCGGGCTGCAGCGGCGAGCAAATCAGTCCGGTCGACCACGGAACGGCGTTCGAACAGGTGATCGCGCGCATAGTCGAGGGCCGCCTCCGGAGAGACCTCGGGCGCCGCGGGCCGCACCGGTGGCGCGGCCGGGCCGGGGATGGCCTGCCGCAGCACGGCGAGTTCCTCCGACGACAACTGCGCGAGCTGCCGACGCTGGATTTCCTCGGGCGCCACCTGGTGGTTCTTCCGCTCCCTCGACGTGTGCGCCAGGGTGGCGCGCGCGTTGTTGCTCAGGGGCCGGCCGAGTTCCTGGGTCAGCTTCTGTTCCTGCTCCAGGATCGCGCGCCGACGCTTGCTGTAGCGCTGGATCACCTCTTCGCTCACCGCCGCCAACTCGAATCCATGCTCCGTGGGACGAAGAGTGTACCCCAACGCCTGAACCCGGCGCGCCAGTTCGCTGCGGTAAACCTCGGTGAAGAAGGCGAGTCGTTCGAAGATCCGCTCGGTCTGCAGAGCCTTCCATCGCTGTTCCACGGGGTCCCAGGTGGCATTGAACACCACAAAATGAGTGTGCAACTGCGGGTCCAGAGCCCTCGATTCGCTATGGGTGAACGTGGCGGCGACGATCTCGCCGGTGAGGCGCGTGCCATTGCTGCCGGCCTTGCGTTGTCGGGTTCCGGCTTCGAGCTCGGCCTGTCGCATGGCCTCCCGGGCGGATTCCTCGTGCGCTCGAATCAGGCGGGTGTCGCCCAGTGTGAGGGCCATCACTGAAACGCTCTTCGGCGCCGAAACGGTGAAGTCGTGACACACGCGTCGATCCACCTTGCGCTGTCGCACGGTGAGTCGCTCGCCGGTCTGCGGGTGCAAATTCTCGCACAATCGTTCGAATGCCTCCTGTGTCACCGGCGACCCGGGCACCAACCCCAGGCGCTCGGCCCCTTTCCCGAACCACATCCCGCGGACCTGCTGCTGTTCCGAATAGTACTCCCCGCGCGCGAGATGCTGCGTGTAGTACGCCTTCGCCGCCGCCACGTTCTTTTGGACGCGCGCCGTGATCATCGCGAAAAAACCGCCCCCGAACGCGGCAGAACACCGTTTGAAAGAAAGGCAGGACACCAACCCCTATCTGCGATAAGGCACTTCGCGGGGGTCATCGGAAGAACCCTCCCTTGCGGTACCAGGCGGAGACCGACCCGTCCGCTTCGCGGGGAGGCAGGTGGACTTTCCGGCGGGTGCCACGGCTGTGCACCACCACCGCGCGGTGCGGCCGCAACGACCGCAGATCCGACGTTTTGAATCGGTGCTCCTCTTTCCACCGCCCGGATTGATGGAACCGTCCGCCGCTCCAGCCTGAGGTCCGTTCCCAGACCATCCGTTTGCCGATGAAATCCGCACTGGCCTTGGCGTCCTCCTC
>JADLFD010000746.1 GCA_020845805.1 Verrucomicrobiales bacterium
ACCCAGAGTCGGAAGCGGCCGACTTCGTGAGGTGCTTCAAAGGTGTGGACGAGGCTGAAGCGGAGGAGCGTTCCGTTGGTATCGCCGACGGGTTTTTCGAGGGTGAAGCCGGCCCAGTGGGGTCGACCGGTGGCGGAGCCGATGCTCCACCCATCGCGCCGGCCCTGTTCGCGGATGCCGTTGATGGCTTGGGCGACGTCGAATTCGGGGGCGGAATAGTCGGCGGCGGCGGCGGTGAATTTGGCGCGTGTGAAGTTCTGGGAGTTGGTGCGGGAGGCGAATTCCGCGGTGAACTCCGCGAGCACGAAGTTGCCGTCTTTGTGGCCGGGTCCGAACGCCGGCAGCGTGGCGTCGGGGAGCACCTCAAGGAGGACGCCGGTGATACCCGTGAGTGAGGTTTCGGCGGTGAGGGTGTAAGTGGGCAATTCTCCCACGCTGGCGACGGAGCGGAGGGAGCCGTCGGGGAGTTTCTGAAGGCGCGCCGAACCGGTGGCGGAGAAGTCCTTGGGATCGAGCGGGGTCCAGGCGGTGGAGCGGCGGGCGGGGTCGAGGGCTTGTTCCCAATCGGCCGCGAGGGCGTGGCGGGAGGCGAGGGCATCGCGGAGGGCGGACTCGGCGGTGGCGATACGTTCCAGGCGTTCGCGCTGGGCGGCGGCGAGGGGAGCGGCGCGCTCGACGAGGTGGGTGGCGAGCGCGTTTTCGGCGCGGGCGACGGCCTGGGCGCGGTCGCGGTCGAGTTTGGGCTTTTGTTCCGACCAGACCTTTTCGGCGGCCTCGAGGGCCTGGGTGAGTTGGGCGTGTTCCTGGTCGAGATCGGCGGAGAGGCGCGTGATGGTTTCCAGTTCGGGTTCGGAGGCGGGACGATTGAGGATGCGGACGAAGAGTTCGTCGGTGAGGCGATGGTCGTTGGTGTGCGACTGGACAAGTTGGGCGAGGGCGTTTTGCGGATCGCGAATGGCATCGGCGACCGCGGGGCCGCCGAGGAGCGACATGACAGAAGAGAGCTTGATGTCATTGGAGCGTTCGCATTCGCAGGCGCTTTCGCGGGCGGGACGTCCGAGGTTGGCGAGGAAGCCGCTGGGCACATCGACGGCGGAGTCCACGAGCTGGGCGGCGCGCGTGCCCGCGGTGGCGCCGGGGAATTCCGGAGTGGTGCCGGTGACGCGATAGACGCTGTCGAGCAGCACCTCGGCGGGGAGCCGTCGGGGCAGGGCGTGGGAGAAGTTGACCTGATCATCCTCGTTCCAGCGGTGAGTGGCGAGGGTGAGTTGGTAGACCCGTGACTGGCAGATCTGGCGCAGGATGTGGCGGGTATTGAAGCCGCTTTCGACAAACTCGCGGCTGAGGTGCTCGAGGAGTTCGGGATTGGTGGGCGGATTGCCGGCGCGGATGTCATCGAGCGGTTCGATGAGGCCGACGCCGAGCAGGTAGCCCCAGAGCCGGTTGACGTAGCTGGAGGCGAAGTAGCGGTTGTCGGGCGCGGTCATCCAGTCGGCGAGGATCTGCCGACGGGGCGCGTTGGTAGGGGTGTTGGACGAAGCGGGGTGCGAGACGGAGTAAGGGAACGCGGGCGGGACGATTTTGCCCGTGCGATCGTGTTTCACTCCGCCTTCGGTGCGGTCGGAGATGGATTCGAAGAGTGGTTTGGATCCCTCTACCGCGCTGCCGCCGACGGTGCGATTGCCACTGGCTTCATCGCGTGTTCGGTCCACCTGGGCGAAGAACTGGGAGAGTTCGTAGTATTGATCCTGAGTCCAGCGTTCGAATGGGTGGTCGTGGCATTTATTGCAGTTGAATCGCGTGGCGAGGAAGAGGTGGGTGGTGGTCTCCATCGCTTCCGCGGGTTCACGCAGGATTTTCCAGTAGGCCGCGGCGGGGTTTTCCCGGTTGGACCCGGTGGCGGTGAGGATGCGGCGGACGAACTGGTCGTAGGGTGTGTTGGCGGCGATTTCGCTGCGGATCCATTGGCGGAGTGCGGTGGCGCCTTCCTCGCCGAGGAACTTGCGGTTCACCTGGAGCAGGTCTGCCCACTTGTTGGCCCAGTGATCGACGAAGTCGGGGCTGTTGAGCAGCCGCTCGACCAGGGCGTCCCGTTTGCTGCGGCGATCGCGCGGATTGGTCAGGAACTCGCGCACCTCGGCGGCGGAAGGGGGGAGGCCGGTAAGATCGAGGGAAACGCGGCGGACGAATTCAGCATCGGAGCAGAGGTCGGAGGGCAGGATCTTCATCCGCTTCCACTTCGCGGCGACGAGTTCATCGATGCGATTGTTGGCGGGGGGATCGGCCCAGGTGAAGCCGGAGCGATCCCCCATGACGGTGAGGGTGGTGGCGGCGTAGGCGCCTTCGAACCGCGCGAGGATGGGGGCTTCGCCGCGTCGCAGGGAGGTGAGCAGGCCACCGGGTTCGGCGGTGGCGACATCGCCATTGCCGCTCTCCAGGAAGGCGTCGGCGGTGACGTCGCTCCGTCGGCCGTCCGTGTAGGTGGCGATGACGCGCATTTGCTGGCGCGAGCCGACATCGAGGACCACCGGATCGATCGGCAGCATTTCGATACGCTGCACGCGAGGGCTGGCGAGGTTGAGGGGGGCGCCGTCGGCGACCCATTGGCGCAGGATGGCGTAGGAATCCGAACCGAAGGGCGTGCGTTGTCCGCCCTCGTGGGGGGCGGCGCCGGTGGCCTTGAGGAGGATGAGGCTTTCGTCGGGGGACGCCGCATTGACGCGGCGGGAGGCCAGGTCATCGGTCATGGCGCGCACGTCGTAGAGCGGGTCGTAGCCGCGGAGGGACATTTTGAATCCGGCTTTGCCTTCGCGCGCGCCGTGGCAGGTGCCGGCGGTGCAACCGAGGCGTGCGATGACGGGGCTGACGTCGCGGATGAAATCGGCATCGAAACGCGTGGCGTCGAGCTGCACGTCGAGGGGGAGAGTGAGGTGGTGCTGGCCCAACTGGATCTCGACCGCGGCGGAACCGGCGAGCGGCGCGTGGGGGGCGAGGTCGGGGGAGGGGGTGATGTGCACCAGGCCGCG
>JADLFD010000747.1 GCA_020845805.1 Verrucomicrobiales bacterium
CCATAAACGTCACGCAGACCGCACACGTCTTGGAGACCGAGCACCACCGCGGCCCCTTTGCTACGCCCCTTGGTCAGCAACCGGGACAACCCGTCGAGGCGCCCCATCTCCCGAACCTCATCCAAGAAGAACCACGTCTGACCGCGTCCCGCCGTCGTCAATTCAGGTAGGCCGAGGACCAGTTCCGTCAACCGCTGGAAGACCAACCGGTTCAACGTGTCCACCGCCACCCGGTTCGCCTCGTCGTTTCCGAGCACCAGGATGGATTCCTCCGCCATCCAACTCCGGAGACTGAAACCATCCGAAGCCCGATCCCAACAGGCCGCGATCGTCTCGTATGGCGCCGTGCACGTGAGAATCGTCGAGACAATGTTCTGAAACGTCCCCTCGTGTTCGAAGTACTGGAGCAGATGCCGAGTCGCCTCCTCCTGGCTCAACACCAAACGGAGCACCGGCGCATCGCGCACCGCCAACAGCACCTGCCGAAAGGTCCAAACGCCCGGAGCCCGGCGGATAAACGTGAGCAGCACCCCAAACAAGAGATGACGCGCCGCGTTCGAGAAGAACGGATTCGTGTCCTTGCTCGATTGTGGGATCAGCATCGCCGCCATCTGCAATGCCGCGTTCGGTGCGGTGATGTCCTTGGCCATATCCCACGCCGCAGCCCGTGCATCCATCGGATGGAACAACCGGACCGGGCACCGAAGCCGCATGCCCCGCAAGATCGACAACACATCCTGCTTCGCGTCGTACACGAGCGCCCGATTCCCCAGTCCCGAACCGATCTCCGGCAGCATCGACTGCATCAGGAGCCGCTGAAGGATCGTCTTCCCGCTCCCCGTGGCCCCCAGGCACGCAAAGTGCCCGTGCGCCGCCCTTGCCGGAAGCCCAAGCCGCCCCCACCGAAGCTGGCTGACGGCACGCACATCCCCATCCGCAACAACCTCATCCACGCGAAACTCTGGCGCCTGCAACGCCCGTCCCCGCAAATGCGCCGCCGAAACCGGGGCGCGACGATGCATAGCGTAGCGGATTCCTGCGGCCACCAGGCTTGCGCCAGCAAAACCCGCGAAGAACCACCCTCCATCCGGCAACCGCATACCTCCTCCACTTCGACCAGAACCAATTCCTCGCCAATACCGCGGTCCGGACATAGGCGCAAGGGGGGCAGACCCATGGGACACCCCGCAGCAGTCGCGGCACGCGTTCGCGCATTTGCTAAACCACATTGCTCCTGGGAGATGATTTCAAGCACACATGGGGCATGCGGATTGTGCTGGTGGAGGTCGAGTCCAAGACTGCTTCGGACCTGCAAAGGGGCTCGCCGAGAACTGTTACCTGCCAGGAGTCGATCTGTTGCCGTTCCGCCTCATCGGGTTCTATTCTGGCCTGCCCAAGCCTTCCAACACTCCTCTGTGCCATGCCCCCAACGCCGCCCATATCGCTACCGATCCGTCCGAGACTCCTCCGGTGTTTAATCCGACTCCTTGGTTTCCTTTTCTCCCTTAGCCTGCCAAGCGTGGCAGAGGCCGACGTCCGCACCCTCGTTTCGCCGGACGGCAAGATTCGGGTCGAGGTTCGGATGCCCCAGCCTGGGACAAACGAGCGTCCCCTGTGGGAGGCAAGCTATCGGGGCAAGCCCGTGCTTTCGAATTGTGCAGTGGGGTTGGAGACGGTGGAAGGCGGAGAACTCCTCGCGGGAGTCCAGGTCATCGAGGAGAAAAGCCGGTCCGTCGATGAAACCGTCACGGTGCGCTTCGGCAAATCGGCTGTGGCCAGAGACCGTTTCACCGAGCGCCGGTGGATGGTGGAAACGCAGCGAGGAAAACGCGTCAGCCTTGTGTTCCGGTGCTACGACGACGCCGTCGCGATACGCTACGAATTGCCCATCAACGCGATGACCAAGCAGGTCGTGATTGCGAACGAGTCCACCTCCTTCGGAGTCGTTGGCGAGCCCACCGCATGGGTCCAGTACCTGGAGAACTTCAAAACGTCCCACGAACACGAAGTGACCCGTGTACCCTGGCGGGACATCCGACGCGGCGTGCTGGTGGATTTGCCTTTGACGCTGTTCTGGCCGGACGACACGAGCGTGGCCCTCACCGAAGCCTCGTTGAGGAACTACACCGGGATGGCACTCATGCGTCCTGCGGCCGGTGCGTCGGGCGACACGCTCGTCGCCCAGCTCACCCCGCGGGCGGACGGCACCAAGGTCGTCAGACCCTTGCCGATGCAAACGCCATGGCGGGTCGCTCTCATCGGAGATCGTCCGGGAGCACTCCTGGAATCACAGACCCTCTACGTGCTGAACGAGGCCTCGGCGATCGCGGACACGAGCTGGATCCAGCCCGGAAAGATCACCTTCCATTGGTGGAACGGAGATGTGTTCGACGGTCGCCCAGGACCGCCCATTCTCTCGGTGGAGATGGCAAAGAAGTACATCGACTTCTGCGCCAGCAACAACATCACCGCCCATTCCCTCACCTCGACGGAGGAGACCACGACTCCCTGGTACCGACAGTCCAAGCCCGGAGTTGAGCCCGGCCCGGATACCGATGTCACCCGTCCCAGGGACGGTTTCGACCTCAGCGCGATCCGAGGCTACGCCGAGTCCAAGGGAGTCCGTCTCTGGACGTGGGTCCACCATGGCGCGTTGCGGGGACGGGTCGAGGAGGCGTTCGCGGCGTTCGAAAAGCTGGGCTGGAGCGGGATGATGGTCGATTTCTTCGATCACGACGATCAGGACACGGTCGAGTTCGCCGAATCGATTCTGGCGGCCGCGGCACGGCACCATATTCTGATCCATCTCCACGGCATCTGGAAGCCGACCGGTTGGCAACGCACGTATCCGAACCTGATGAATCACGAAGGGGCTTTGAATCTGGAGTACCTCAAGTGGAGCGACCG
>JADLFD010000748.1 GCA_020845805.1 Verrucomicrobiales bacterium
AGGTCATGGCGAAGGTGAGGGGTTCGCCGAGGGACTTGGCTTTATCGACCATCGGTTTGAGCGCCTTGGGATCGGCGCCGACCTTGCCCTTCCAAGCGGCCTTCAGCGTGATGGCCTGGCCGTTTCGGTTGAGCAGCCACGGGATGACCATGGGTTTCTTGGGCGAGCCGAGCAGACCCATGGAACTGGCGAGCGGCATGCCCAGGAGCATGTGCGTGGCTTGGTTGTCGCCATTGGCGAGCGAGTCGCGGATGGCGGCCCAATTGGCGCCTTTGGCGACGGTGGAGTTGATGCCGAACTTTTTGAACAGACCCTTCTCGTGGGCGATGACGATGGGGGAGCAGTCGGTCAACGCGATGATGCCGAACCGCATGTCAGGGTGCTCGGGAGCGTCGGCGGCATAGGCGGAGCCGGTCCACCCAGTGGGAAGGCCGGATAGGAGTGCGGCGGCAGCGGAGCGGCGCAGGAAACGGCGTCGATTCATGAGCGGGGTGGGGGAGTCAGGAGAGACAGGGAGCGAGTTCATGCGGGGTCGGTGTGGGGGACGGCGGAACGGGTTCGGGCTGTATGGCAGCCAGGTAGAGGTCACGTCGGTAGACGCGAGCGAGGAAATCGTCGGGCACGGTCACGCCCAGTTGCCGTGCCAGCCATTGCGCGGTGGCTGGGGTGGGGTCATTGACGTTGTGACCATGGAACGCAAGGGCGTCGGGTCGGGAGTCGGTGCGTCCGGCGCCGAGGTCGAGATGGCCGGTGATGGCGGGTCGCAGGATGTCGCGGGAGAGCGCGAGATGATCGCGGTGGGCCAGAAGATCGATGAGTTCCTCGTGATGTGCGGGATCGGCGCACCAAGCTGCGGCTTTGGCGAGGGCGCGGAGGAGGCCCAGATGTTCGGCGTGACGTTCTTCCGCGAATCGTTCGCGCGTGATCAGCACCTTCTCCGGGTGTCCGGGAGCGAGATCGGCGGAGAGGGCGTCGATGATGCCGGTGCCTGAGCGCACCGCGAGCGTGGCCCAGGGTTCACCGACGCAGCAGCCGTCGATATGTCCAGCGCGCAAGTGAGTGACCACTTGCGGTGGCGGGATGACCACGAGACGGAAATCGCGGTCCGGCACGAGACCCGCTTCCTCACACCAGCGACGGAGGATGAACTGATGCGCCGAGTGAGGATAAACGACCGCGAGGGTGATGGCATCCGCGAGGGGACGACGCCCCTGGCGCAGCGCGCCGTGACGTCCGCCAAACGCTTCCCAGAGCCGGCGCGAGACCACCACGGCGTTGCCGTTGGCGTTGGTGATCAGACTCGAAACGCAGGACACGCGATGGGAGCCGATGCCGAGGGACATGGCGAGCGGCATGGGGCCGGGCGCCTGCGCCGCGTCGAGTTCTCCGGTGGCGATCTTCTCGCGCACCGTGGCCCAACCGATCTCGCGGACGAGGCGCACCGCGAGGCCTTGTTCCGCGAAGAACCCCAGCTGTTTCGCAGCAAAAAGCGGGGCGGCGTGGCTGAGCGGCACGTAGCCGAGACGCAGTTCGCGCGGGTTGTGGCGCGAGCCCGAGTAAATTTTGGAAGAGCGACTGGTCACCGGATGTCACCGGTGGGTGACGCTTCGACAAAGGCACGTCACGTGCCAGTGACCGGTCGGATGAATGATGAACGACTCGCATGTTTTTCCCATGAATGATGAAAACCGTGCATTGACCCGCGCGCCGCTCGACAGCCGGCAGTTGCGGGCCTTTGCGACCTTGGCGCGCACGGCGAGCTTTACCGCCGCCGGGCGTGAGTTGTTTCTGTCCCAATCCGCGATCAGCCATTCCCTGCGTGCTTTGGAGGAGGATGTGGGATGTCGCCTTTTTGACAGGGTGGGTAAAAAGGTCAGTCTGACGCTCGCTGGTGAACAGTTGCTGCAGCACACCGAACGGATCCTCAAGGAGATGAGCGACGCCCGCGAGTCGCTCGGGCGTCTGGGCAAATGGGGGAAGGGCCGTTTGCGGATTGGGGCGAGCACGACGGCCTGCACGTACGTGCTGCCGACCGTGCTGCGGGAGTTCAAGGAGAGTTTCTCCAACTACGCCATCACCATGGTGCCGGCGGACACGGCGCAAATGCTGGACCTGGTCCTGGCGGGGCGAGTGGATTTGGCGCTGACCATGGAGCCGAAGGCGGAGGAGAAGCTGGTGTTCGATCCGCTCTTCGAGGACGAGCTGGTCTTTCTCATGAGCCCGCGGCATGCGTGGGCTCAGGCCGGGGCGGTGGACCGGCGGGAGATACCGCGGCAGAACTACGTTCTTTACGATCGCAACAGCTACACCTTCCGGTTGGTGGACGACTATTTCCGGCGGGAACGGCTGGTGTTGAACACCTTCATGGAGCTGGGGAGCATGGAAGCGATCAAGGAGTTGGTGAAGCTGGACCTGGGGGTGAGCATTGTGGCGCCGTGGATTGCGCGGGAGGAGTTGCAGTCGGGCGCGCTGGTGGCGATGTCGCTGGGTCGGCGCAAGCTTCGTCGCAAGTGGGGCATCGTGCGCTGGCGCACGCGATCGCTGAATCTGGCCGAGGAGACCTTTGTTGGGCTATGCCGCGACGTGGCGGGGGAGATGATGCGCGAGAGTTCGCGATGGCTGGGCACGGAGCTCGAGGAGGCGGAGGCGCGGTGACGAGGCCGCGGCCTCCCCGCGGTTGAGGTGCGGGAAGGCTGGGGCCGGGATCAGGAGGAGGCCGTCTGCTGGGGTTACATGCGATCGAGGGTCTCGATGCCGAGAAGGTCGAGACCCTGCTGCAGCACCCGGCCGGTGACATCGCCGAGGAGCATGCGTGACGCGCGCAGCGCCGGGTCTTCCGTCTTGAGGACGGGGCAGTTCTCCCAGAATTGGGAGAAGCGGCCGGCGAGTTCGTAGAGGTAATTGCAGAGGAAGTTTGGGCGGTAGTCGGCTACCACGGCCTCCAGGGTGAAGCCGAAATTGAGGAGATGGCGCGCGAGGGATTGTTCGGCGGGCGTGGGGAGGGGGAGCACCTCCGGGATTTCGGTGGCGGTCGGGAGTTCGACCCCCTTGCGTTGGAGGCTGCGGGTGCGGGTGTAGGCGTACTGGAGGTAGGGGGCGGTGTTGCCGTTCAGGGCCAGCATTTTGTCCCAGCTGAACACGTAATCGCTCTGCCGGTTGGGCAGGAGATCCGCGTATTTCACGGCGCCGAGCCCGACGCGGCGTGCGATCTCGCGTTGCTCGGCTTCGGGCAGGTCCGGGTTCTTGGCGACGACCAGGGCGAGGGCGCGTTCCTCGGCTTCATCGAGCAACTCTGCGAGTTTGACGGTGTCGCCACTGCGTGTCTTGAAGGGCTTGCCGTCCTCACCGAGGATGGATCCGAACCACACGTGTTCGACGCGGGCGGTGAATTCCGGGTGCCAGCGGCGATAGGCGGCGAAGAGTTGGCGGAAGTGGAGTTGTTGTCGGCCATCGGTCACGTAGAGGACTTCGGCCGGCGACCATTCACGCGAGCGGTACTCGAGCGTCGCGAGGTCGGTGGAGGCGTAGTTGAAGCCGCCGTCGGACTTGCGGACGATGAACGGGTTGGCCTGCCATTCGCCATCGCGATGGATAAGGAAGGGATCGTCCTTCGGCGGGGAGGCGCCATCGGAGAAGATGGCCAACGCGCCTTCGCTTTCGCGGGCGATGCCGAGTTTGGCCAGTTCCTCGACGAGGCCCGGGAGGCGTGGATTGTAGAAGCTCTCGCCGAGGGTGTGGTCGAAGCGAACGCCGAGCCGTTGGTAGATGGTGTCGAACTGGGATTGGGAGAGGCGCTGCATCTCGCGCCAGATGCCGAGGTTTTCCGCGTCGCCGGCCTGGAGTTTGACCAGCTCCGCGCGCGCGAGGTCGCGGGCGGAGGGGTCCTCCTTGCAGCGTGCATTGACCTCTTTATAGAGGCGTTCCATCTCGCCGATGGGATCGCGGGCGAGCGCGTCGGGATGGAGCGAGGATTTCCAGCCTAGGAGGAGCATTCCGAACTGAGTGCCCCAGTCGCCGATGTGATTGTCGGTGACGACCCGGTGGCCGAGGGCGCGGAAAGTGCGCGCAAGGCTGTCCCCGAGGAACGTGGAACGGATATGGCCGACGTGGAGAGGCTTGGCCACGTTGGGGGCGCTGAAGTCGATGACCACCGAACGCGGCGCGGCGGCGCGGGAGAAGAACAGGTGTTCATGGCGCGCGGCCTCGGCGACGACTCGGCCAAGGGCGCTTTCCCGGAGGCGGAAATTGAGGAACCCGGCGCCGGAGATCTGGACCGTTTCGCACGCCTCGGAGACGTCGAGTTGTGCGAGCACGGCTTCGGCGAGTGCGCGTGGGTTTTGTTTGCGCTCCTTGGCGATGCCCATGAGCGAGGTGGTCTCATAGTCGCCGTGGGCGGGATTGGAGCAGGGGCGGAGCAGGACGCGTGCGGTCTGGGCTTCGGGCACGACCTGGGTGACGGCGGCGCGGAGACGGTCCTGGAGAGTATCGATGAGCATGGCGAAAGGGGTTGTCGCGTGCGGACGCCACCAGCCTTGGCCGGAGAGACCCCTCCTGACGAGTCCGTTGGAGAGGGTCCGGCTTTGGGCCTAGCGCCAGGGCTGGGGTTTGGCCCGGCGGCCGGCTATTTGGCCGGCTTGATGGAGGCGATGACGCGGTAGAGCGCCTCGGCGTCCGGTGCGTTGGCCAGGGCCTGCCGAAAATCGCCATTGTGCAGGTTCTTGGCGATGTTGGAGAGCGTGTGCAGGTGTTTCTGGAACTGGCCCTGGGGAACGAGGAAGAGGATCACCAGGTTTACGGGCTGGTTGTCGAGCGCCTCGAATTGCATGCCGGTGGAGGAGCGTCCCAGCACACCCACCACCTCGGAGATGAGGTCGGAGACCGCATGCGGGATACCGACACCGAACCCGATACCGGTGCTCATGGACTGCTCGCGTTTCTTAACGACGGTCGCGATGTCCTGCCGGTGTTCCGGGGCGATGCGCCCGGCGATGACCAATTGCTCGACCAGCTCATCGATGGCTTCCCAGCGATTCTTCGCCCGCATCTCGGGGATGATCTGCGTCGGGGTGAGAATGTCCGCCAGGTGCATAGACGAAAACGTGGTCCGATTTCGTCGGAGCGCACCCGGCGATTCAAGCCGGAAACGGAGGAAAGAACGTGTCGCCCGGGCGAGAGGTTAGTGGGCGGCTTTGCCGGAGACCTCGGCGGCGTACTCCGAAAAGGAGCGCCCGCGGCCGGTGGGAGCCACCACCGAGTCGATGATTCCGCGCTGGAATTCATCCCACATGGGCGACATCCCGCGCAGCTTTTCCACGATGCGGGAGAACTCGTCCACCACGTAGTCCATTTCCTCCGCGGTGTTGTCGCGGCCGAGGGTCATGATGAGATTGCCCTGGGCGAGCGCGTGGTCGAGGCCGATGGCGGCGAGAACGTGCGAGATCTTGAGCGATTTGCTGACGCAGCTGGATCCGCTGGCGACCGCGATGCCGTGCATGTCCAGGAGCAGAAGCTGGCCTTCGCCTTCGATGAACTCAGTGCTCAGGTTGAGATTGTTGCAGATGCGCTGGGGACCGGGCTCGGGGCCGTTGAGTTTGAGGAATGGGATGGCGGCTTTGAGCCCAGACCACAGCCTTTCCTGGAGGCCGCGCACGTGGGTGACGCGTGACTCGAGATCTCGCGCCGCCGCCTGGGCCGCCACTCCGGCGCCGACGATGGCCGGGACGTTCTCGGTACCTGCGCGGCGACCGCCTTCCTGGACGCCGCCGTGCAGGATGCTGACGAGCCGGGCACGCCGGTTGCGATAGAGCACCCCGACGCCCTTGGGTCCGTAGAAGCGGTGGGGTGAGAGCGAGAGGAGGCTCGCGCCGAGGTGTTGGACATCGATCGGCACCCAACCCGCGGCGGAGTTGGCGTCAACGAAGAGGGGGATGCCCCGTTCGGCGGCGATGGCGCCCACTTCGGCCACCGGTTGCAGGGTGCCGATGTCGTGATTGGCCAGTTGCACGCAGATCAGCGTGGTCTGGTCCGTGATGGCCTCTCGGAGGCGCTCGACCTGAACTCGTCCGACGCTGTCGACCGGGACTTTGGAGTGGGTGAACCCTTCCTTTTCGAGGAATTCTACCGAGTTCATCACGGCGGGGTGTTCGACTTCGCTCCACACGATATGGTTCCCCCGGCGTTTGTTGGCATAGGCCACGCCTTTGACGGCGAGGTTCACCGATTCCGTGCCGCCGGAGGTGAAGAAGATCTCGTCGGGAGACTCGGCGCGGACGAGTTCCGCGATCTGGACGCGCGCCTGGGTCAGAGCTTCGCGGACGCGCAGGCCATGTTGGTGGAGCGAGGAAGGATTGCCGTACGCTTCGAGAAAGTAGGGCTTCATCGCCTCGAACGCCTCGGGAAGCAGCGGGGTGGCGGAGAGATGGTCGAGATAGACGTGGCGCATGGGAGGTAAGGGGGCGGAGGGAAGCAGGTGGAACGGCCGAGGCGGGAGGCGGGCCGTAGGCGGGTGCGGTACAGCGCACCCGCTGGGAGGCGAACCTTGGTCTGGGGCTTGTGGGCCGAGACGTGTCTGGCTCAGGCGGCGCAAGCCGGGAGTGCCAGGCCGGACGGCTGCGTCTTAGCGACCGTTCGCCGAGGCCGCGGAGGGCGGCACCTGGGAGGCTGACTCGGGATTCCGTTTCACGTAATCCTCAAGGGCGGCCTTGAGGGCCTCTTCGGCGAGCACTGAGCAGTGAATTTTCACGGGCGGCAGACCGCCGAGAGCGTCCACCACTTCCTGGTTCGAGAAGTGGAGGGCTTCCTCAATGGTACGCCCTTTGATGAGCTCCGTGGCCATGCTGGAGCTGGCGATGGCCGATCCGCAGCCAAAGGTCTTGAACCGGGCGTCAGTGATTCGGCCGTTCTCGACTTTGAGACTCATCTTCATGATGTCGCCGCAAGCTGCGGCTCCCACTTCGCCGATGCCGTCTGCGTTGGGGAGATCCCCCATGTTGCGGGGATTCATGAAGTGGTCCATGACCGTCTTGTTGTACAGCGTGTAGGTGTCGCTCATAGGAAGGTGAAAGTTCAGGTTGGAAGGACGCGCGCGGCCGGTTCGGATTCGTTCAACCGCATCGGATGCGCGCTGGTGGGCGGTGGGGTGGAGGATGGAGGGAAAAGGGCGATCCGACGTTCCCCGGGGATCGGGGGTGTGGCGCGGGAGGCGCATTCAATCTGGCGGCGTGAGAGTTCGGCGAGTGTGGTCTGCTGGAACACCTCCTTGAGCCGGTCCTGCGCCTGTTCAAACAGCGAGCAAAGGGCGCAGACCTCCACGCGATCGCAGTCGGGAGTCTCCCCCAGACAACGCTGAAGCGCGATTTTGCCATCGATGGCTTCGATGATCTCCAGGACTGAGATGTTATCGGGGGATTTCGCGAGCGTGAAACCACCGCCAGCCCCGCGCTGGGAGCGTAATAGTCCCGCCTTCGCCAAATCTTGGAAGATCTTGGCGAGGAAACTCTTGGGGATACCCTCCTCCTTGCTGACCGCGTCGATCATGACCGGCTGACCGGCGGGTTGTTGGACCAACCGGAGCAATCCGAGGACCCCGTATTCACCTGCGCGAGAGATGTGCATGGCACAAATCAGACTAAAATCGTCCGATTGCTCTTCTTAGTAGCAGGGGCAGGGGTGGTGTCAAATCCGATCCTGTTCCGGAACGCTCTCCAGGCGGGCCGAACATGGCCTGGCGTCCGGAAGGATTCCCCGTGGGAAGGAGACGGCGCGCACGGGGGCTGGATGAGTTGGGGATGGACAGCGGAGCGCCCCTCCCCGGAATGTTCGCATGCTGGGATGAGGTGGACTGAACAGGTGACGCAGAAGCCGTCCGGGCGGGGAACTTGGTGGGTTCTCCTCTTGGCGGCCTGGGGGTTATTTATGGCGGCGGGCCGCGACGCGGAGGGTGCCGAGGGCGTGGAGTCCAAGTCATGGTCGGTGGACGAACTGGTGACGGGGGCACGATCGGCGGAGGTGGGGGGCGAGTTGGTCCGTCTGCGGGGTTGGGTAAGCTTCGCGAAGCGGGGGTGGCCCGGTTTTTTCCTGCAGGGTGAGGGGCGTGGGATTTATTGCGAGTTGGCGCAATTGTCTCCCATGCCGGCCGTGGGGGAGGAATTGGAGGTGGAGGGTTTTGTCGCGGTGGGAGCGCGTCCTTTTCTGCGTGTGACGGTGTTGCGGCGTCTGGGTGTTCGGACCCTGGGTGAGGCGCCCGAGGTGGAGGTGAGGCGCTTGCTTTCGGGGGAAGCTTGTTGGGAATGGGTGCGGGTTTCGGGAGTCATCACGGAGGCGGCGCGCGGAGCGGAGGCCACAGAACTTCAGCTCTCGGTGGGGGGGGATTTGGTGCAGGTCCGGCTGGGGGATCGGCCGGCGGTCCGGGATGTTCCGCCGCGATGGACGCGAGTCACCGTGAGTGGGGTGGCTTCCGAAGAGGTGAACGTCGAGGGGCAGCGGGTGCGGGTCATGATCTGGGCGGAGAGCTCTCGGGTGCGGGTCTTGGAGGGCGCGGAGGCGGTGCTGCGGGGAATGCCGGTCGTGGATCTGGGCACGTGGTCGGACCGAGCGGGAGAAGGGGAGCCTGGGGCGTTGGGCGGGCTGCTCAGGACGGCCGGGGTGGTGACGATGGTCATACCCCCGGCGATCGCGATTGAAGAGGCGGGTGGAGCGATGGTGGTGAATGGGGACGACGGCGGCTTTTTCGGCGCCCTGGAGTTGGGGCACCGGGTGGAGGTGGTGGGTTGGTGGATGAAGTCCGGCGCCCGGCAGGAACTGCAGCACGCCCAGATCCTGAGGCTGCTGGGCACGGGCGAGATGCTACCCCGGAAGCGCGTGGATGGCGGGGAGTTATTGGAGGTGAAGAATCATGGGCGTCGCGTGATGATCGAGGGGGAGTTGTTGCATCGCTCGGCGGCGCGGGCTGGGGATGTGCTGGTGTGTGGGGCCGAGGGGAAGACTTTTGAGGCGGCGCTCCAGTTTTTTTTGGATCCTGCCGAGCTGGAGACCATCCGGCAGGGGGCTCGATTGGAGTTGACCGGTGTTTTGCGACTGGAGTCGGAACCCCGGGTCTCGGGGTTGGCGCCAAGATTGACGGTGAGTCGGCGGGCGGACTTGAGGGTGGCGCGGGCGGCGCCGTGGCCGGCGCAGTGGACGGCGAGAGTGGTGGGGGCGATGTCATTGGCGTTGGCGTTTGGGCTGGTGGGATTGGGGATGGCTTACCGGCGGTTGAAGGAGACGCACCGCAAGCTGGCGGGGACGGAGTGGGAATTGCGTCAGCTCAACCACGATTTAGAGGATCGCATTGCGGAGCGCACCGGGGAGTTGGCCCGCTCGAACGAGCAATTGGCCGAGGAGAACGCGCGTCGTCGAACGGCGCTGGAGGCGCTGGAGGATCGCGAGCGGCGGCTGGTGGAAGCCCAGGTGATCGCCCGGCTGGGGAGCTTTGAGTGGGACGGGGCGGAGGATCGCGTGCGGTGGTCCCCGGAGCTGTACGTCATCTGCGGGGTGGCCCCCGAATCCTTCGTTCCTTCGCTGGCTTCATGGTTGGGTTGCGTCCATGTGGAGGATCGCCGACGCGTGGAGACGTCGCTTCGTGGCGCGGTGGAGTCCGGGCGCGATGTTTCCCACGAATACCGGATTGTGCGGCCGTCGGGAGAGGTGCGGTGGGTGCATACGTTGGGTCGCATTGTCGCCGCGAACGGGGGCGGGACCTGCGGTTTGGAGGGCACGTGCCAGGACATCACGGATCGCAAGCTCTCCGAGTTGGCGTTGCGGACATCAGAGGCGCGATTGGTAGAGAGCGAGCGTCGGTTTCGGTCGCTGGTCGAGGGAGCGGGCGTCGTGGTCTGGGAATATGACCCGGCCACGGAAGCCTTCACCTACGTATCGCCGCAGGCGGCCCGGTTTGGATATCCGCTTTCCGACTGGCTCAAGCCGCATTTCTGGGAGGGGGTGGTGCATGCGGAGGATCGGCGTGAGGCGATGGACTATTGTGAACGCATGGTGCGGGGCGGGTTCGACCATCGGATGCAGTATCGGCTGATCACAGCGGGGGGAGGCATCGTATGGATTGACGACACCGTGTCAGTCGATCGGCGTCCGGACGGGAGCGTCCTGTTACGCGGCGTGCTATCCGACGTCACGGAGTTGAGGCAGGCGGAGGAGAGCCGGCTGAAGCTGGAGATTCGGCTGCGTCAGGCGCAGAAGATGGAAGCGATCGGCACGCTCGCGGGCGGGATCGCGCATGATTTCAACAATCTGTTGGGGATCATCATGGGCACGGCCGAGCTGGCGCGGTCGGGGCCCTCCGTCTCACCGGAGTGGAAGGCGGGCATGGAGGACATTCTCGTCGCGGGCCGGCGGGGTCGGGATCTGGTGCAGCGCATGCTTGCCTTCAGTCGGCGGGAGGAAACGCCGCGGCAGTCGTTATCGCTGGTGGATTTGGTGGCGGACGCGATGCGTTTGTTGCGCGCGGCCATTCCCGCGAACATCCAATTGGACTTCCGAACGGAAGGAGATGTGCCCTCGATCCTGGGCGATGGGACGCAGATCCATCAGGTATTGATGAACCTGACCGCCAACGCGGCTCAGGCCATCGGGCCGCGGGCGGGGCGGGTGG
>JADLFD010000749.1 GCA_020845805.1 Verrucomicrobiales bacterium
ACAGGGGATGACAGACGCGTCCGCCAGGACGAGACTGCAGCGCGAGATGGTTCCCGCCCCCACGCCATGCCCCCTGCCTCGGAGGACAACCCGTCGATCCCTCGTTCCTCTCCTGGCGCTGGTCCTGTGCCCTCACCTGCCGGCCGCTCCGTTCTCGCCCGCCAACACCCAGGATATTGGCTTCCGTCTGAGCTCTCCCCGATTCCCGCCCCGCGTCGAAACCGGGGAAGTGCCCGGACATATGCTCTTCCTCGAAGTCTCCGCGGACCTGGTTCAGTGGTCGGAAACCGCTCGATTCTACGAACGCATCCATCCGTTCGCCCAGGAACCCATCCCCCTCCAGGGCCACCGTTACCACCGAGTCCGCATCACTCCAGCCGACGCCGCCGATGGTTGGGTCACCCAACTCCGGCTCGCCTCCCCGCGTTTCTTCGCTCCGGGTGGCGCGGGCGCCTTGCCCACGATCAAATTTTCCTTCCTCCTGTCGACCCCCTGGCAGGTCTATTTCCAGGATACGGTGCGCTATCCTTTCCACTTCGATTTCGCGCGGGCTCACGTCCCAGGCTACGCCACGATTCCAGCCGCGGAATTCTACCGTCAGTCCCTCTACCCAGGCGCGGCACAACGCATGGTCGTCGGTACGGTGATGAAGGCACCGCGCGCTGGCGTGCTGGAGGCCGGTATCGAGATCACCGGCGCCACGGCTTTCCCCGCCTCCGCCGTCGCGCTCTGGGTGGACCGTGTGCGGAAGCATCTCGCCGCGGACCCGTCCTGGCGGATTTTCTACCTTCCGTCCCCGGAGCAGCGCGCAGAAACGGAAGCGAACCTGGCGGCCTTCACCGCCTTCGGCATTGAGGTCTCCCATCTCGAACGCTGGGCCAGCCTTCCCTCCCCTCCATGATCTATTCCCAATCCAACTCCTGGTTCCCCCGGTTCCTCGCCCCGTGCTGGATGGTGTGGCTGGTCGCGACCCTGAACGTCCCGGCCGCCGAACTCCGCATCACGTCGGTCCAATCCTCGGAATCCGGCCTTTCTCTGCACTGGCAGGGTGGCGTAGGGCCGTACCTGGTCGAGTTGTCCCGCGATCTCGACCATTGGTCCGGTCACGACGATCCCACCCAGGCACTGCAAACCACGCTCGGGTCGCCCTCGGGACCGCAATTCGTTCGACTCATCGACCTGGATCCCACCGAAGCGCACGGGGCCTTCTTCGGGCTGCTGCAAACGGAGCAAGGTGAGTTCGGCGAACTGCTCGCCCGACACCGCCTCAAAACCCGGCTCTGGCTCCATCTCAGCCGCCACGCGCCCCACGACGGCCGCCCCTACACCCCCGCGGACTACTGGCGCAACCTGCAGGTGGTCTTCCAATCCCATGCCGAAGGCCGGATCCAGACACGATCCGGAACGCTGGAATCCCTGGGAACCCTAAGCACGCCTAGCGCAACCCAAATGGTCCTCCGCTGGACCAATGGACCCGCCGCCACGCCGCGGAGGTACGAATTGCTCTGCGAGTTTCCCTACCCGATCCGCACTCCCCGTACGGTCGCGCCGTTCCCCAGTGACCCGACTTACCAACTCACCTGCACCTACACGGCCGCTCAGCCGGAACTCGATTTCGACGGCACCGGATTGCGGCTGCGCGAGGTCAAAACGGACCGCGTCAACTTGGTGCAGATGGGAGGCACCAACGAGTTCCTCGCCCCGATTGAACGCCGCTTTCGCGTGGTCCAGAATGGAGTTCACCTCGATTTCCATTTCCTCGAAGGCGCCCCCCTCTACCAGGGGGCACCGCCTTGGATCTTGAAGACTCTGCTGCTCGAACGCTGGCTCTCGCCCACGATCGGCGGAGGCGGAGTGCTGCCCAACTTCTCCACGGAGAGTTACTTCGCACGCACTCTGCACCCCGGTCATCACAACTTCTGGGAAGATCTGCTGATCGAACCGGCTTTGGATCCCACACTCCCTGAGCCCACCCGCCAGGCACTCGCCGCCGCCAACATCAAGTACCTCTACGCGTCCAAGGACCTGGCCGGGGTCTCCATCGGTGGCCCGGGTCAATCCATCCACTTCTTCGGTTTCGACGGGTCCGTCCGCGCTCCCTGAGCGACGCCTGACCAGGCCGCAAACCCGCCGGCGCGAACGGGCGATCCGCGCACAGGGAACACCCCTGTGGACTTGCGCGTCTCCCCGTCTAAGCCAGTTTCCGGGCCGTGCATTCTCTGTTCTCGCGCATTCCGGAAAATCCCTGGCCGCTCGCCCTGCGCTGGATCGCAGCGGGTCTCTTGTTCTCCGTCACTGCCGCCGCGGGCGCCGAGGAATTGGTCAAGGCCCGGGATGGTTCCGGCGTCTACGGGTACAAAGACACCCCGATCCTGCCTTGGTGCGGGTTCCATGTGCACGACCCCGACCGGCCAGCTCCACCGCGACTCAACCCCGGGCCCGCCCCGGCACCCACTCCCGTCCCCAGCGATGCGATTGTCCTGTTCGACGGCCAGTCGCTCAGTGCCTGGGCCACCAACGATTGGAAGGTGGAACGCGGAGAACTGGTCGCCGCCTCAGCGTCCAGTCTGCGCACCCGCCAGGAGTTCGGGGACATCCAACTGCACCTCGAATGGCTGGCCCCCGCCCACTTCAAAGGGCCCTGGTACGACCAGGGCAACAACGGGGTGCTCCTCATGGGCCTCTACGAGATTCAGATCTTCGACTCGTGGAACGAGAAGCTCTATCCCGACGGCCAGGCGGCGGCCATCTACGCCCAGACCCCACCCCGCGTGAACGTGACCCGCCCGCCCGGGGAGTGGCAGTCCTACGACATCATCTTCACCGCTCCACGCTTCCAGGGGGAACAACTGTTGCGCCCAGGCCGGGTCACCATGCTCCACAACGGCGTGCTGGTGCATCTGGAGGAGGAAATTCGCGGCGAGACCGGACACAAAATCCTGCCGGAATACCGGCGCAAGATCAGCCAGGGCCCGATCATCCTCGCCGGTCACGGGTGTCCCGTGCGCTTCCGCAACATCTGGGTGCGCCCGCTCTCCGCGACGGCAGCCCCCAGCCAGCCAGCCGCCACGAACGCGGCACGCTGAATCCTGCCCACACTCCTCCCGATCCGCACCCGTCCCGAGCCTACAGCTTCCAGCCCGAACGATAGGCCGGGTTCACGTGCTGGTTGGCCGCCTGGGAATTGGTGAAACGCATCGCGGCATCGTCCCATCGCAGTGTCTCGCCCGGAAACTTCAGCGCGATCAGGCCCAGCAACCCGAGCTGGGTCAACGGACCGCCATAGTCGAAATCGGATCCCGCCTTGCGCCCGGTCCGAATCGCCTCCGCCCAGTCCCAGACATGCCCCTTCACTCGGGGAATCTTCTCCGCCGGCGCGTTCTTACCGGCGTGCGCTTCCATGAGGGTCTCCGGGAACAGGACGCAATTCCCGCCGCCATGCGATCCGTGCACGATCATCGCCTTATCCCCATGGATGATCGCTCCCGTGCCGGGAACCTTGTGGTCCGGCCCAAATGCCGCCGGCCGGGGAATACGAGTCTTGCCGTCGTGCCACACCAATTTCACCGGGCCGCGCGCCGCCTTGGCCGGAAACTCAAAGGTGATCTTTGCGCCCGGCGGGTACGTCTGGCCATGCTGGGCGAGATCGTAGTCCGTCGTCTCCGCCTGCACACTCGTGGGCGCACCCAGATCGAGCGCCCAGAAACTCGGATCCACGACATGACAGATCCAGTCGCCGATCGTGCCGCCGCCGTAGGAGAGCCAGCCCCGCCAGTTCCACGGCACCCAGAGCGGTGAATACGGACGCATCTCCGCCGGACCCACCCAAAGGTCGTAGTCGAGACCTGCGGGAATCTCGTGCTTCTCCGCCAGCTTCGGCAGATTCGGGATCTGGCAGTAGACGTTCGGGAACGCATCGCAGGCCGCGTGGATCGTATGCACGTTGCCCAGCACCCCGGCCCAGATCCATTCGCACACGCGGCGAATGGTGTCGGTGGAGTGCCCCTGATTCCCCAACTGCGTCACCACCTTGTGCTCGCGAGCCCCAGCCATCAGGCGGCGGACTTCGTCGACCGTATGCGCGAGGGGCTTCTCGCAATAAACATGCTTCCCGCGTCGCATCGCCTCCATGGCAATCACCGCGTGCGTATGATCCGGCGTTCCGATCACCACGCCGTCAATCCCGGCCCC
Organism: Verrucomicrobiales bacterium; assembly: GCA_020845805.1. Lineage (GTDB taxonomy): Bacteria > Verrucomicrobiota > Verrucomicrobiia > Limisphaerales > CAIMTB01 > CAIMTB01. The sequence continues at coordinate 4,192 of JADLFD010000749.1, forward strand.
CATCTTGTCCAACATGACTCGGTAGTCGGTAAACCGGCGTGCGTCCGGGTACTTCGCAAACTCCTTCGCCGCGTACTTCTCGTCCACATCGCACAAAGCCACGATGCGGTGGCCCAGCCCGGCCGCCTCCGCGACATCGGCCCCGCCCCGGCTGCCGATCCCAATGCCCGCGAGATTCAGTTTGTCGTTGGCCGACAATCGTTCCGCGCCACGGACCCTCGTCCCGGGAAGAATATGGAAGAGCGCCACGCCCGCTCCGGCGCGTTGCAGGAATTGGCGGCGCTGAATTCGGGAGGCCTGGGTCGAGGTCGAGATCGGGGTCGAGCGCATGGAGATGGGCCTGTTCTGCGCCAACCCGACGGCGCGAGCAACGGCGATCTGCGGGGAGACGGTCCGCCGTTGACCGCCACCCGGCCGAGCCTAGCATCCCGGCACGCGCTTCCCCCGCACCAACCGATCCATGGTCGCCGTCCAAACCAACCACACGGACGGCGCCGCGTTCGCGACGGGCAGCGCAGGCAGACTCGGAACGAAAGGGTTTATGACGCAGCGCACTTGGAACTGGATGTTCGTGGCCATGGCCACTCTCACCGCCCATGTCAGCCGGGCGGAAAACGCCTTCATGGGATTGTACGAAGGCGTTTACCACGCTGACCGCTCCCAAAATGCCAAGGCTGTCGCCAAGGTGATCGACGAGGGTCCCAACTACTACCGCGTGGTGGTGCAGGCCGAACCCCTGTCCCCGGGCGATCCCACCATCCAGTTTGAAATCTTCGGCGTCCAGCAGGGCAATACCGTCAATCTGTTCGGACGCTCCAACGCCCAACGCTGGCAGGGTTCGATCGTGGCCGACAAACTCACGGCATCACCCGGCTACTACGGCATGGGCCTGGAGGTGACCAAGGTGCTCCGAAAGTCGCCCACCGAGGGCGCTCCCCCACCCGCCGACGCCGTGGTCCTGCTGCCCTTCGCCCCCGGCAAACCCCCGGAGGCCTCGGCTTGGAAGGGAGGCGCATGGAAACCGTTGGAGGACGGCAGTCTGCAATGCGAACCCAACAAGGGATCCATCAACACCAAACAGGAGTTCGGCGACATCAAGCTGCACCTCGAGTTCTGGCTGCCCCTGATGGCGGAGTCGTTCGGCCAATCCCGCGCCAACAGCGGAGTGATCCTCAACACCCTCTATGAGGTCCAGGTCCTCGACTCCTTTGGCCTGGCGCTCTCCGCCGGCGATTGCGGCGCGATCTATGACCAAACGCGTCCCAAGGTGAACGCCAGCTTCCCCCCCGAACAATGGCAGACCTACGACATCACCTTCCGCGCCCCGCGGATGAACCCGGATGGTTCGGTGCGCGAGAAAGCCCGGGTCACCGTGGACCTCAACGGCGTGCGCATTCAGGAGAACGTCTCCATCGAAGGCGCCACCGCGGGGCACCCGCCCGGGAAACCGCCCATCAACGCCGCCACCGGTCCCCTCCACCTGCAGGACCATGGCAACCGGGTCCGATACCGCAACGTCTGGCTCCAGCAGTTGAAGGACTGACCCGCGTGCTCCGGCATCCACGGGGATCCTGACTTGCGTTGCGTCCTGCGGCGGATGGTCTCCGCCGCACGACTTTCCTTACCTCTCAGACGGTCTTCATTTACGCGCGACTCCGCCCGAGCGTCACAATCAACACCGCGCCCGCCACCATCACCAGGGATCCCAGCAGACGCCGTCGAAGATGGCCCTCCTGGAAGTAATGGTATCCCAGGAGGACACTCAGCAGCGCGGACAACTGGAACAGGGCGAGCGAGTATCCCACCGGCATCGCTCCGAACGTGAGCAGGGTCGTCAGTTGCATCACTCCGGTCGAACACGCCAAGGCCAGGTAGGTCGGCCAGTGCTTTCGGAAAATTCGGAGCTCCTGCATCGTGCCTTTCCCCAGCCACCCCGCCACCACGATCCCGGCGAACGGCAAGCCAAGGATCGACCACCAGACAAACGCGGTCAGCGGTGACGAGAGCAACAGCGCCTTCTTCAGAAACACCGCTTCCGTCGCCGAAAGCGCCAGGGCCGCGAAGCGCAACTGGACCCCTCGCTCACGGAAGAACCGCCCCAGGGAGGCACCCGGTCCCAGGTGCGGCTGCGGATCCATCACCCACCCGCTTCCCGCCAGGATCAGCAACACCCCGGCCACGCCCAGCACCGTGGGAACCTCCCCGATCACCACCACGCCCAGCGCCAGACTGATCACCGCCTTGTACGCATTGAGGGGGCCGAGGATCGAGAGATCCGACCGCTTCAACGCGTGAACGAGCAGCACGTTGCCGGCCACTGCCAGCACGGCGCAGAAGGTGATATTCACGCCAAAGCCAGGAGCGACCGGCCCTCCCGCCGGGCCCATCAGCAAGGGCAGCACTGCCAGCGTCAACAGCGCGTGCGTGGCGCCGATGATGAACAGGGGATTCGCCGAACGCTGGGTCAACTGCTTCTGGAAAACATTGGAAACCGGGTTGGCGATGATCCGCGCCGCGACATACAAACCGGTGAGCATGAGCGATAACCTCACTCTGCCGGCGGCCGTGGGATGAAATGAAGGCCGAAAGCGGGGAATTCCTGCCCCCTCGGCCCGGTCGTCTCCGCGTCAACGCTGGATCAACCAGACCCAACCAGGCCCTCCTCACCGCGCCGATTCCACCTCCGAATGGAACGCTCGCCGGTGCGGTTCTCCCGCCTCCGCGAAGTGGCTCACCCCTTCGCGCTGCGCGATCTCCAAGAGTCGTGCGTAACTCCCATCCTGCTTCGCCACCAGCGGGGATCGCTTGCACTTGAGATACAGGAGCGGCAACCGCGCCAACTCAACACGGCGTCGCACCGCCTCGGTGTCCGCCACCGCCTCGGCCTGATCGAACAGCATTCCGGCCTCCTCGACGAAGGCATCCGAAAACAACGCGTCGTCATGCTGGAGACCTAGACGGATGTGCGTCTCCGGCGTGAGGCGGCCATGGAGCAGATCGAAATAGGCCTGCACGAACTGACCCGCGCGCCCGTAGTAGCCGTGCATGAAATCCGCCACGATCGGCTCCACC
>JADLFD010000750.1 GCA_020845805.1 Verrucomicrobiales bacterium
ACGGCCCTGCTGTCGTGGTTGGTGACCATCGGAACCCTGCTCACCTTCATTGTCGTCATCATCCCCGAGCAGAAGCGCGCGTTCCTGGAGAACCTGGACTCCAAGGCCCAATCGGTGACCTTCTCCATCCGCGATCTGCAGGCCGGTGCGGTGGTCAACGGGGACTACAGTTCGGTGGTCGACTACGTGAACGACCAGATGAAGGGGGACGCCACCCTCGAGCATCTGGTGCTGGCGCGGAACAACGGCTTCGGTCTGGTGATGACCCGAAACGGCTGGTACGAGACCAACAACATCCCCAAGGAGTGGCTGGGACGGGGCAGTGAGGCACGGAGCGGGATGGTGTCGAATCCGATGTTTGGTGGGCGTCGCTCCTTTCAACGCACGCAGCCCTTCAGCTATTCCGGCATTGATTGGGGGTGGATCAGCCTGGGGTTGTCCCTGGACTCGTACGACCGCAGCGTGCGCACGGTCTACACGCGCACCGGGTTGCTCGCGGTACTGTGCGTGATGCTGGGTCTCATGGCTTCCGTGGCCTACGCCCGGAAGCTGGTGAAACCCATCCTCAGCCTGCGTTCGGCGGTGGAACGCGTGGCGGAAGGGGATCTGTCCGCGCGCATCGAGGTGGAGCAGTCCGACGAGATCGGAAGTCTGGCGAAGTCGTTCAACCTGATGACCGACGCGATGCTCAAACGCGACCGTATCCTGGGCAGCGTGCGGTTCGCGGCGCAGCAGTTCCTGTCCGCCACGGATCGCGAAGGCATGATCGACCGCGTGTTACGGAGCCTGGGCGAGGCCGCGCGCGCGGGGCGCGCGTCAGTGATGCAGAATGTGGCCGAGGCTGGTGGAGGCCCGCTGCTGCGGCGCGAATGGGTGGATGGGGTGCTGGAGAAGGCCGACGATTCCGGCGGCAAGGCCCCCGGGTTTCCCGCCGACTGGATCGAGCGCTTCTGCTGCCATGAAACCATTGCGGTGCGTGCGGCGACCGGGGACGCCGCGTCCAAGGAATTCCTGCGAAAACGCGGCTCCGGCAGCGCCCTTTGGGTGCCGGTCTGGGTGGGCGACCGGTGGTGGGGCGTCCTGGGTCTGGAGGCCAGCGCTGTGGAGCGAATCTGGACCGTGGCGGAGGCCGAGAGTGTGCGCACCATGGCGGACATGCTGGGGGCGGCGATCCTGCGGCAGCGTGGGGAGGATGCCCTCATCGAGGCGAACGAGACCCTCGAAGTGCGCGTCGATGAGCGAACGCGCGAACTTCAGCAGCAGGTGGAGGCCAAGGAACAGGCGCGCGCGGAACTGGCCGAAACCCAGCAGCGGCTGGTGGAGGTGTCCCGCCAGTCCGGCATGGCCGAGGTGGCCACCGGCGTGCTGCACAACGTGGGCAATGTTCTGAATTCCGTGAATGTCTCGGCGAACCTCCTGCACGAGTGGGTCCGTTCCACCAAGATTCACAGCCTCAGCCGCGCCGCGGCGATGCTGAAGGAGCACGAGGATCGTCTGGTCCCCTTCCTCACCGAGGATGCGAAGGGAAGACAGATCCCCGGCTTCGTGGTGAAGGTGGCAGAACACCTCGAAAGCGAGGTGGAGACCGTGCAGAAGGAGGTCGATTCCCTGCTCGAACGCGTGGATCACATCAAGCAGATCGTAACCATGCAGCAGGGGTACGCGAGCGCCTCCGGCATCGTGGAAACCCTGACGGTGCGCAGCCTGGTCGAGGATGCGCTCCGCATCAATCAGGCGAGCCTGAAGCGCCACGGCATCGAGGTGGAACTGCAGTGCCAGGAGGTGCCGGAAGTGACCGTGGACAAGCACGCCGTGCTGCAGATCCTCATCAACCTCGTGCGCAACGCGAAGGATGCGATGAAGGAGGGGACCGCGGACGCCCGGCGCATGCGACTCAGCATCGAACCCGCCGGCACCACGCGCATCCGGGTTTCCGTCGCGGACAACGGCATCGGGATCCCCCGGGAGAATCTGACGCGCATCTTCGCCCATGGGTTCACCACGAAGAAGGAAGGGCACGGGTTCGGGCTGCACAGCGGCGCGAACGCGGCCAAGGCGATGGGCGGGCAGCTGATCGCCTATAGCGAGGGACTGGGCAAGGGGGCCACGCTGGTGCTGGAACTGCCGGTGGCCGCGCAACCGTTGCAGGTGGTGGAGTAGGGAGCCCGTCCGGCCAGTCCGTGGTGATCCCGCTGAGGAGGCCCGGAGCCGAGGGCAACGGGCGGGACGGGATCCCGCGACGGAGGAGAGAGAAGACCGCGGACCGCGCCGACGGGCCCGACCTGCCGTCAGGAGGCGTTGTTGCCGCGAGCCTGGTCCGGCCAGGTGAAACGGAACGTGGTCCCGACCCCTTCCTCCGAGGCCACCTGGATCTCGCCCCCGCGTCGTTCGACGATGCGTTTCACCAGCGCCAGACCGACCCCCGTTCCCGGGCGGTCAGGCAGAAGCTCGAGGCGCTGGAAGAGGCCGAAGATCTTCTCGTGGAATCGCGCCGGGATACCCGGCCCGTTGTCCGAGACACTAAACTCCCAGGCGGACCCGGAACGCCGACACGTGACCTGGATCCGGCCGTCCGGCTTGTCCATGAACTTGATCGCGTTGTCGAACAGGTTGAGGAAGAGCTGATGCAGTTGGTGAGGCACCGCCGTGATCGCCGGCAGAGTGTCCGGGATGCGGAAGGTGACCGTGGGCGGCGGATCCAGGAGGCGAACGAGTTCGGTGAGCAGTTGGCCCACGTCCACGAGTGAATCCGGGTCGCTGCCTTTGCCAACGCGGCTGTAGGCCAGGATGCCGTCGATCAGCGAGTGCAGTTTGCGGACGCGCCCCTGGAGTTTGCCGACCAGGGCGCGGCCGTCGTCCCCGAGCCGCGTGGCATGGTCTTCGGCCAGCCAATCCGCGAGGCGCGCGATGCCACGAAGCGGGGCTTTGAGGTCGTGGGTGACGGCGTACACCAGGTCCGCGAGTTCGCGATTCGCCTGCTGCAGTTCGTCGGTGCGGTTGCGCACCAGGTCCTCGAGGTTCTCCTGAGCCTGGCGCAGCACTTCGTCCGCCTGCCGTTGCAGCGTGATGTCCTCGGTGATGCCCACGCAGAATTCGACGCGACCGTCCGGGCTCCAGGAGTTGGCGAGGCGCGTGCGGACGTAGCGCGGTTCGGCGGAGGGGAGGTTTACCTTGAACTCCGAACTGAACTCGTGGCCGCCGTGCTGCGCGCTCTGCCACTGGGAGAGCACACGATCGCGCTCAGAGGGGTGGACCATCTGCCACCACACTCCGCGCGGATCGTTGACGTGGACCAGGTCGGCCAGCGCGCGCCAGCGCCGGTTGGTGTAGCGGAGGCGGCCGGCGGCGTCGGTGATAAACACGCCGCAGGGTGCATTGTGGCTGAGGAGCTGGAGCAGGTCGCCGCTCTGCCGTTGGGCGCTGGCGGCCCGTTCCTGTTCCGAAAGATCGGTGAAGATCGCCTGCAGCCGTCGCGCGTCGTCGCCCTCCAGGGAGGGGGCCGCGGAACTCTCCACCGGCACGTGCCGGCCGTCGCGGGCGACGAGCAGGATGCGGACCCGGTACCCGGCGGCTCCGCGCCCGGTCTGGTGCAGCCACGCCTGGCAGGCGGCGTGATCATAAGGGTGGACCAGATCGAACAGACTCAGGCCGTCGAGGTCGCCGTCGTCGAAGCCCAGGGTCGAGCGGAAGGCGCGGTTGACAAAGGTGAGGCGACCGTCGAGCTCGAGGATGACGATCATCTCCTTCGCCGACTCGTAGAGCGCGCGGAACTCGGCGTCGTCGGTGTGGCCCGCGGGGGGGCGCAATGAGAGTGACGACGGCCCTCCGGTCGCAGCTCCGCCGCCTGGGAGGGCGGCGGGATCCGGGGAGGAGGGGCCGGTCGGCGTCGTGGACGGCATGGAAATCGGGCTGCGCTAGAAGCGGAAGCCGTAGGCGGCGGAGAAGAGATGGACGTCGATCTCGTAGTGTCCGTTGAAAGCCGGCACCAGGTTGCCGGTGATCTCGCGATCCTCGTAGAACACACGCGAATAGGAGAGGTCGAAGCGGTGGTGACCCCCGCGATAGCCCACCCCCACGGCGACCGCGTGCTGGTTGGCGTCGGGGATGCTCGGGGAGTAGGTCTCGTCCGGCACCGGCGTCTCGAAAAACTGGTAGCTGGCACGGAGGCGCCAGTGGTCGTTGAGGAGGTAGGTGGCGCTGAGGCCGGCGGTGAAGGTGTCCTCCCAATTCTGGGGGACTTCGGTGGGCAGGCCGGGCAGGGGCACGGGCAAGGTCAGCGGGAGGGACTCGAAGCGCGAGAACTCAAGCCACTCGACGTTGGCCTCGACGTGCAGACGGTCGTTGATCTCGAGTCCGTAGCCCAGCGTGACGATGGTCGGGAAGCGGATCTCGCTCTCGAGCGGAAGGAGCGTGTCGCCACCCGGGACGCCGGGCGTGTTGGTGATGCGCAGGTCGCCTTCGAAATCGATGGAGGAGGGGGCGCGCAGGGTCACGGCCAGGCGGTGATGCGGCACGAACTCCCAGGTGAGACCGGCGTTGCCGCTGAACCCGATGCCGCGCGATTGCGCGCGCATGTCGCCATCGGGCAGTCCCGGGATCCCGGTGGCCAGCGACCACGGGGTGTACTGGCTGAGCGTGAGTTCACCCCACATCGCATCGAACCCGGCGCCCAGACTCAGGTTGTCGAGCAACCGCACCGCAACCGAGGGATTGGCGTTGATGGTCTTGAGCTGGACGAAGCGCGGCGCGACATAACGCAGCGCGCCCTCGGGCTCCCAATCGATGGAAAGTCCGTAGGGGGTGCTGAAGCCGATGCCGGCCGCGACACGGTCCCCAGCCACCGGTCCGCCGGCGAAGAAATGGGGGAGCAGTTTCCAGGCATCCTCGGTGCGCGCGGTGCCCCCGAGCGGCGATTGAAACTCCACGGAATGGTACACCAGCGTGGGTTCGGCGGCGGCTTCCCACTGGGTCAACCCGACGAGGTTGGCGGGGTTGTGGAAGACTGCGGAGGCGTCATCGACGAAGACGATGCGGCCTCCCGTGGTGCCCAGGCCGGCGGCGCCGGTGGTCGGGCTGCGGAAGCCCTCGGCGAGCAAGGGGAGGGCGGGCGTGAGAATCAGCAGCGCTGCGAGCGCACGCGGAGTGAGCGAACCCACACACGTAAAATCTCGTGTCACTTTTTCTGATTCCGGTTTAGGCTCGCTGCGCCGATGAGGGAGGGGCTCCATGACTGGGTGAGATGCTATGGCAGTGACGGGGTGTGTAGGCAAGCCGAGTGTGTCAGCAGGGCCGAAAATCGCGGTTCGAATCAAGGTGGGTCCGGCGTTCAGGCTGATTTCAAGCGGTGCAGGGTGTCGCCCTAAGTCATCGGCAGAGATGCAATCATCATGAAAGAAGTCACTCTCGTACTCACGAAAACTACCGCTAAGGAAGAAGTACGGGTGCGGCGTGAGTGGGTGAATTCACCATGCATAATTCAGCTAAGTGATTTCCATATATGGGACCTGGCGGTGGTGACAATCCGTTGCTGGTGAGTCGTGACTTGCTCGTGACGTGCCGGAACAGCCTGGGGGCTCCGGTGCGGGCGACGCCGGTGCGGCTTTCGCGCTACACGGCGCTGCTGGAGATCTACAATCCGCACAGCATTCTGCAGCTGTCCGAGGTGCTGGGGGAGTTCCGCATCAACATCGGCGAACGGTGTGTGTATGCGGGGCGCGGGGTGGTGAGCAGCATCGTCAACACCGGCATCATGGTGATGTGCGAGGTCACCCTGGATGACGGGTGGCTGGACGTTGACCTGTTCTCGCCCATCGCGCAGCCGGAGCGGTTGAAGGAGGAGTTCCAGGGGTTCATCAGCAACTGGCGGCGGCTGCAGGCGATCAGCCCGGGCTTCAAGGTGGCGGTGGCGGATTTCCAGATGCTGCTGACGGAACTGCGCCGGTTTTTGGACCAGGTGGAGTTGGGGGTTCGATCGGAGCCGGTGGGAGTTCGGGCGGACATGGAACGGCGCGTGTTGAGCGCGCTGGAGATCCGCATCGTGGAGGAGGCGAACGAGTGGTTCGGGAATTTCGACGCGGTCGCGGAGAGTGTGGAGGCCGAGATGCGGCCGGCGCATCGCGCCTATGCGCGACGTCAGATCCATCCGCTGGTGATGTGCTCGCCGTTCGTGTACCGCACCTTTCACAAGCCGCTCGGGTACGCGGGCGACTATGAGATGGTGAACATGATCCTGCGCGAGCCGCACGAGGGCGCGACGTTGTTCGCCAAGCTCGTCAACGCGCTGTTCTTGCAGAACCCGCCGGCGCAGGCGCACCGCAACCGCATCGTGCATCTGCGGTCCCGGCTGTTGTCGGAGACCATGCGCATTGCGGCCAAGGGCCGGCGCGCGCGCATCTTCAATCTCGGCTGCGGGCCGGCGCGCGAGGTGCAGCTGTTCATGGCGGAGAATCCGGAGTCGGATCACGCGGATTTCACGCTGGCGGATTTCAACTCCGAGACCCTCTCCTTCGCGCGTTCCCAGCTGGAGGAGGTGCGGTCGAGGCACGGTCGCGCGACCGGGTTGAACTTCGTGGAGAAATCCATCCACCAGCTGTTGAAGGAGTCGTTGCGCGCCGCCGACGCAGAGGGCGGGCACGGGTACGACATCGTCTATTGCGCGGGGCTGTTCGACTATGTGTCGGACCGGGTCTGCCGCCGGTTGACCGAGTTGTTCTACCAGATGCTGGCGCCCGGAGGTCTGCTGCTGGTCACGAACGTGAATGCATCGAGGCCGTTCCGGCATTCGATGGACTATCTGCTGGAGTGGCATCTGATCTTCCGCAATCGCGAGCAGATGATGGGGCTTTTGCCGGAGTCATTGGGGCCGCAGGATCCCGTGGTACTGGCGGATCCGCTTGAAGTGAACCTGTATCTCGAGGCCCGCCGGCCGCTTGACGCCTAGCATGGCTGACATCAGTCCAGAGGTGGCCGAGGCGTACGCGCGCCACGAGCGAGAGATCGGATTGCAGCGCCTGCGGTTGGGATGCTGGATCGCGATGGCGCTCACGCCGCCCGGCGTGGTGATCGACCTCTTGTATTACCTGCCGAAGGTCGGGTCGCAGGTCTATGGTTTCATGCTGATGCGGCTGGCCTGTTCGGCGGCGGTGCTGCCCATTCTCGAGCTGTCGAACCGGCCCTTCGGGGCGCGCCATTTCCGGTTCCTCGGCGTGCTGCTGGCGGTGGCGCCGGCGTTCTGCATGGCGTGGATCATCCACCAGACGGACGGCGCGGAGTCGCCGTACTACGCGGGGTTGAACCTGGTGCTGCTCGGGGTGGGCATGGTCATGCAGTGGAGCGTGGTGCAGTCGCTCTCGGCGGCGCTGATCGTGTTCATGCTCTACCTGGGTGCCGTGCTGCCGTTGCAACCGAGTCTGGGGGTGAAGCGGGATGAGATCTCCCATCCGGCCGCGTTCGTGACCCAGCTGCGGACGCCCAGCAACCAGCTTTACCAGCATCTCGCCTCCCATCTTTCCCCGGCCCTGCAGGCCGAAGTGCTCAGCGGGAAGCCCGAGGAACTCGTCGGCCGCAAATCGTTCATGGCGGATCTCGAGCGGGACCTGGACGTGGTGGTGCGGCGTTCTGGCGTCCTGCCCACGGAACGATTCACCGAGCTGCGTGTGCCGGAGGCCTTGCGGCAGCGGATCCTGATCGCGCAGGCCGCGGGCGCGAGCCTGCCCGAGCGCGAGGTGGTGCTGATCAATCGTTCCATCCTGGCGCATCTGACCCGCGAATTCGAGGGGCTCGACGCCAAGGTGGTGAAGGGCGGCACCTGGGGCATCTTCCTGAACAATATCTGGTTCATGCTGCTGACGGCGATCATCGTGGTGATCGGCAACCACGTGGGGGCGCAGCTGCGCTTCAGCGATTACGTCGGGCGTTTCAACCTCGATCGCAGCCGGCGCGAGTTGGAAGTGTCGAACAGCCGTCTCGGGCAGTCGAATCTGCAGCTTGAGGAGACCAACAAACGGCTGCGCGAGCTCGACGAACTCAAGGGCCGGTTCTTCGCCAACATCAGCCACGAGCTGCGCACGCCGCTCACCCTGCTGCTGGGGCCGATCGAAAACCTCGCCAAACACCAGGCCATCTCGGGCGACGAACGACTGCGCGAGAACGTCGGGACGATGCAGGACAACGGACTGCGCCTGCTCAAGCTGATCAACGACCTGCTGGACCTGGTCCGCCTCGATGCCGGCCAGCTGCCGTTGCACAAGGTGCGCGTCGACGTCCCCAGCTTCACCGGGATCCTCATGAACTCAGTGCGCCGGTTTGCCGAGGATCGCGGACTGCGGGTGGCGTGCGTGGTTGAGCCGGGGGTTCCCGCGCTGATCGCGGATCCGGACAAACTCGAGAAGGTGCTGCTGAACCTGCTCTTCAACAGCATCAAGTTCACGCCGGCTGGCGGCGAGGTGCGCCTGACCGCGTTTGCCGATCGGGGCGACGTCATCTTCGAAGTGTCGGATACCGGGATGGGCATCGCGCCGGAGCATCTCTCGCAGTTGTTCCAGCGATTCTGGCAGGCGGACAGCTCGGCGCATCGCAAGTATCAGGGGGCCGGAATCGGTTTGGCCCTGGTGAAGGAGTTGGTGGAGGCGCATCAGGGGCAGGTGGTGGCACGCAGCGAGGTGGGGAAGGGCACCACCATGACCGTGCGCCTGCCGCAGGGACAGGAATCGGAACTCGCCTCCGCCAGCCCGCTGACGGCTCCGGGCGCCACGGACGGCGGTGCGGCGAGCGGCACGGCCGCCGGGGGCGGGGCCGCGGGCACGCCCGGCGTCGAGGAGGCGACGGTCGAACCTGCGGGCATGGCGTACGAGACCCGCAAGCATCTGGCCCAGCTCTACAAACGGGCCGAGCTGCAGGCCAGCATCACGCCGCTTCGGTCCAGTTTGCGGCCGTGGGATCCGGGGCGCGGTGGCACGCGGCCGGAGGTGCTGGTGGTCGACGACGAGCCGGACATGTTGCGCTTCCTGCGCAGCCAGCTGGAGGACGACTATCAGGTGCGCGAGGCGGTGGACGGCGACCAAGCCACGGTGATGGCGTCCCAGTATCTGCCGGACGCCGTGGTCTGCGACATGATGCTGCCGGAGAAGGACGGGCTCCAGGTTTGCCGCGAGATCCGCGCCAACCACACCACCCGATCCCTGCCTTTCCTCATGCTCACGGCGCGGGCCGACGACGAGACCAAGCTCGCCGCGTTGAGCGCCGGAGCGAGCGATTTCCTGCCCAAACCGTTTTCCACCGCCGAGTTGAAACTGCGGCTGAAGAACCTGGTCGACGCCCAGCGACTGCAGAAGGAGCTCACCCGTCAGAACCGCAAGCTCGAGTCCACCCTGGAGGAACTGCGCGAGACGGAGTCCCAGCTCGTGCAGGCGGAGAAGATGGCGTCGCTCGGCCGTTTGAGCGCCGGCATCATCCATGAGATCAACAACCCCCTGAACTTCGCCCGGACGGGGTTGCACGTGTTGAAGCGGCACGGCCGGCAGCTGCCGCCGGAGCTGAACGAGGAGTTCGACGAAGTGCTGCGCGACATCAGCGAGGGCATCACCCGCGTGTCGACCATTGTGGGCGATCTGCGCCAGTTCAGTCATCCGCAGGCCGACGCGGTCTCGGAAGTGGACGTCTGCGTGGCGGTGGAGGCGGCGATGCGGTTTCTGGCGGCGGACTGGAAGGATGGGCGGGCGGACCTCATCAATGATGTGCCGGTTGCGTTCACCGTTTACGCGAATCGGAACAAACTGGTGCAAATCCTCCTCAACCTTTGCCAGAATTCCTTCGATGCCATGCGTGACAAGCCGCCGGCGGACGGCCAGAAGCCGTGCCTGCGGTTGCGGGCCTGGCGCGCGGACGGCAGGCGGTATGTGAGCGTGCGTGACAACGGGCCGGGAATCCCATCCAATCACGTCGAACATATTTTCGAGCCCTTCTACACGACGAAGGAGGTCGGGAAAGGCATGGGTTTGGGTCTGAGCATTTGCTACCGGATCATGGAGGAGGTGGGGGGGCGCATCGCCGTTGAAACGGAGGTGGGCCGCTTCTGCGAGTTCATTTTGGATTTCCCTGACCGCCTCGAGGAGAAAACATTCCCGATCGAATCGAAGAAGTCCCCGGCATGAACGCGATCTACGATTACAAACGCTTCGCCATCCTGTACGTGGATGACGAGGAGAAGTCGCTCAAGTACTTCACCCGGGCGTTCTCGGAGACCTTCCGGATCTTCACCGCCAACAACGCCCAGGAAGGCTACCGGCTGCTGGAGGATCACCAGGACGAGATCGGCGTGGTGATGACCGACCAGCGGATGCCTGGCGAGCAGGGCGTGCAGTTCCTCGAGCGCGCGCGCCGCCTGCGTCCTCAGATCATCCGCATTCTCGCCACCGCGTTTGCCGACCTGGATGCCGCCATCCTGGCCGTGAACTCGGGCGCAATCTACAAGTACGTCACCAAGCCGTGGGATCCCACCGAGCTGGAGACCACCCTCAAACGGTGCCTGGAGTTCTTCTCGGTCCAGGTCGAGCGCGACCTGTTGCTCCGCGAAAAAATGTCCGTGCTGCACCAGTTGCTCATCACCGACCGCGTGTTGAGCCTGGGCGTCATGGCTTCCGGGCTCTCGCGCCACGTGCGTCACGCGCTGGAAGCGGTGTCCACGTTCATGGAACTGGCGCCTTCGCTGACCGGGGCGGAATCCGTCAATCTCGACCAACTGCGCGAGCCGGCGTTCTTGGATCGCATGCACCGCCAGGTCCATGAACGGCTGAAGTTCATCGTCGGGCTGCTCGATGATTTGTCCGAGGACCGCGGCGGCGCCTTCCGTTTCGACCAGGAGGTCCGACTGAACGAGGCGTTGGACGAGGCGCTGAAACCGCTGGTGGCCGACCTGGCCACGCGCAAAGTCGAGGTGGCCAATCTGGTGCCGTCGGATCTGCCGGCCTTGCTGGTCGACCAGCGTCGTTTCCGCAAGCTCTTCGCGCTGCTGTTGCGCCATGAGTTGGTGACGCTGCGCGAGGGGGGCGTGGTGCGGTTTGAGGCGAGCTTGCGTCCCGCCAGCGGCACGCGGCCGGAGGAAGTGGACGTCTTTGTCACCGACAACGGCACCGGGCTTCCCGCCCAGGCCATCCTGTCGCTGTTCGATCCTCTGCAGGCCAAGCCGGATCCGGGGTCGGAGGCGGAGATGTACCTGATGGCAGTGTATTTCATCGTGTACCATCACGGAGGCCGAATCCAGGTGGGGCACCGCGCCGGGCGCGGGCTGGCGCTCACCATGACGCTGCCGTTGCGTCCGCAGGTGACGGAGCCGCGCGATGAGACACGCGAGTTCCTCGTGCGCGCGATGACCAACGAACGCTTGTGGGACCGGCTGCTGGCCGGGATGTGAGGGATCGGGCGCGTCCGGGTCGGCGACCGGATGCCTGAGCCGCTTTTCGGTGTTGGTCTGGTCCTGCCCCGCGTCCTGTTCAACTCCGCAGCAACAAGGCCCGCCTGGATCAGGCGGGCCTTGCGCGTTGGGGACCGTGTCCCCGGAGGTGAATCGGGAAGTGACGAGGGCGTCAGCGTGCCGGGCGGATCTCGACCTGGCGGAATTCCACCGGATCGCCGTGACCGGCAAAGCCGAAGTAGCCCTTGGTGCGTTCCTTCCCGGGGTGCGGCGAGTTGGCCATGAACTCCTTCACGGTGGCGAGGTCGCCATCGAGGATGAGCGTGCCGTTCAGCTCCACTTCAATTCGGGAACCGCGCACGGTCACGCGCTGGTAGTTCCAGTCGCCGACGGCCCGCTGGAATCCGCGGTGCGAGGCGATCATGCCGTAGGCCGAGCCGTGGTATTGGCGGGCGTCGAGGGTGGCGTATTTCGACGCCGTATCGTCCAGCACCTGCAGCTCGCACATGCCCACGTACGCCGTGTCGCCTTCGCCGGGGTACCGGATGGCCAGGCCGTTGTTGCCGCCGGGCGGCAGTTTGAACTCGAGCAGGGCGGTGAAATCCCCGAATTCCTCAGCCTTGAAGTAGACCGTGCCGCCCTTGCCGGGTTTGCATCGCAGGACCCCGCCTTCGAAATCGTATTCGGCGATGGGGCCAGCCCAGTTCTTCAGCCCGGTGGCTTCGCTCAGGATCGCGTGAAACCCGCCCTCGCGATCCTTGGACCGGAGCAGGGCGTTGGCTTCGGCGGGTGCGATCTCGCGGATGGCGAGGTTTCGCCAGCGGATCTCGCCGCCGTGGGTCTGCAGCTGGATCGGGCCGCGCAGGGGGACGGGCGCCTTGCGGTTGAAATAATTCTCCAGCCGCGCGTGGTCGACCACGAGCTGGCCGTTCAAGTGGACGGTGACGCGCTCCCCGATCATGAGGATGCGGAACTGGTTCCACTCGCCGAAGGCCTTGTCCGCATTGGCGAGCGGGTTCTTCCCGGGGTTGCCCTTGGTATTGTTCCACAGGCCGCCTGATCCGTATTCGGATCCGAGATCGCCACCCCATTTCCCGCCCGCCTTGGAGTTGTCCCAGATCTGAACCTGGGGGATGCCGCGCAGGTAGATCCCGGAATCGGCCCCGGCCACGGTGCGGTATTCGATCAGCAGTTCGAAGTCGCCGTATTCCTTCTCGGTGGTGAGGTAGAGCCCATCGCCGTCGTTGATGTATTCGCCATTCTCGACGCGCCAGTGTTTGCGGATGTCCTCGAGGCTGGCGGCCTTCTTCTTGGCGAGCTCCTCGGCACTGAGGGCTTTCCACTTGGCGGGGTCCTCGGTGGAGAGGCCCCACCAGCCGGAGAGGTCGCGACCGTTGCCGAGTTCGGCAAACCCGGCGGGCGGGCTGGCGGCGAGGGCTGCGGCGGGCAGCAGGAGGAGGGCGGCGAGCACCGGAAGCCCGGCGCGAGTCAGGGACTGGGAGGCTGTGCGCATAGGAGTGACCGTTGAGACGCCGCCATCTTCGCCAACCGCATGGGGTGATCGAGACAAAAGGCGAGGACCGCGACCCCGGTGCGTCCTACGGCCAGGGGCACAGGACCGATCCGTGGGTTCAACGTGGAGCCGGCGTAGGCGGGGACGATTCCGGGGAGGCCAGTGAGGAGGCGGGGAAATCGACGCGCCAAGCACCACGCAGCTCGCCCAGGCGAAATCCGACGGCCTCATCCGCCGGATACAGGCGGCGGATCAAGGCGAGGTCGGAGGCGGTGATGTCCTGGTCGGGCAGGCCGTGGCACTTCAAGCAGAGCTCCGGATGGAGGATGATCGGGGCGAAATAGGAGACGGTCCCGGGGGAGAGCGTCGTGATCACCGGGGCGACCTTCGGGGGGATGGAGGAGGACGCCTTCAGGGTGCGGGCGAACGCGTCCAGCAGGTCACGCTCCTCGCGGGTGGCGCGGTTGGCGGGATTGCGCGGCCGGTGGCTCACGCGGCGCAGGCTGACGCCGTGGCGTGCCGCCAGGTTGGTGGTCAGGGGTAGTGCGGCCACCGAACAGAACGGAAGGGCGTTGCTGACCCCGGCCTGCGTGACCGCGGTGACGAGGTTGGTGCGGAGCAGGCCGAAGGCCTCCGCCACGATGGCCTGGCCGCGGAGGCGCGCCAGTTCGCGGGTTGCGGGATCCAGGGAATCCTCGCCCGCCTGCAGGCTGGGCAGGGTAAGACAAAGGGTGACCCAGGCGGCAATCCAACCGCGAATCAGGGACCGGGGTGGGATCAGGGGCATCGGAAATGGACCAGACGAGGGAGTGGCCCCGATCAGGCGTGCGCGTAAGCGCGCGTATCCTCGGCGTCGCCGGCGTGGGTCACCTCTGCGAGGAGCGGTTCCTGGGGGTTCCGAAAATCGATGGCGGCGAGGCTGGTGTAGTTCGTGAAGACATCGGTGTTGCGGATCATGCCGCGGAACCGATCCGAGCCCGGGCCGACCGCGATCAGCGGGACGTAATCCGAGGTGTGCGTGGTGCCGACGAACCCGACCCCGAGGTGGTTGGCCAGGAGCTGGCCGAGGGCGGCGACATCAGAATTCATCTGGTCGAACAGGGCGGACCCCTTGCCGCTGAGGAAGGGGAGGAACTGGACCAGTTTCTTGGGGTCGACCTTATACCCAGTGGTTTCCGCGAGGATCGCGGTGGCGGCCTTTTCGGTGGTGGCTTCCTTGAGTTTCTTGAGGATCTCCGGGAAGGAGGCGCGCACGTTGGCGACGCGGTCGAAGGCTTTGGAGCTGTCTCGGTACGACGTGCCCATGCCGTTGAGGCCCAGGTTGGCGTTGCCGTGGTCGGTGGTGACGATCACCAGGGTTTCCGGGTGACGGCCCTGGAAGTCGAGGACCAGGTCCAGGGTCTCGTCGGCGGTCAGTTGGTCGCGCAGCGCTCCCGCCGCATCGTTGTTGTGGCAGGCGTGGTCCACACGGCCGGCCTCGATTTGGAGGATGAAGCGATCGTGGGGTTCCAGGCGGCGCAGGGCGGCGGCGGCCATCTCCGGCAGCGTGGGAACAGTTTCGCGCAGCGTACGATCGCGCTGGTGATCGAGGGTGTACGGCAGGTGGCCGCCCGTGAAGGTGCCGAGCAAGGGCAGGTCGGACGACGCGTTCAAGAGGTCGGCGCGGGTCTTGGCGACCTGATAGCCGGCCGCGGCGAAGGCGGCCCACAGATCGCGTTTGTCCTTCCGTTTGGCGGGATCGAAGTGATCGCGTGCGCCCCCCAGCAGCACCTCGACGCGGCGTTCGAGGTACTGGTCGGCGATCTTCTCCTGCTCCCCGCGGCTGTCGACGGAAACGGTGAAGCCGGCGGGGGTGGCGTGAGTGATCTCCGTGGTCGTGACCAGGCCCCGTTTCCAGCCGGCCTGGCCGAACAGGGAGAGGAGCGGCGTGAGTTTGTGGCCTTTGGACGAGACGTTGACGGTGCCGTTCTTGACGCGGCAGCCGGATCCCCAGCTGGAGGCGGCGGCGGCGGAATCGGTGACCAACGAGTCGAGCGACCGCATGTCCATGAGGGCGGTATGGGCATCGGGCCGGCTCCAGAGGTTGATCCAGGTGAGGTGCCGCTTGCGTTCGAGGAGTGAGAGTTGGTCGGCGCAGGAGAGCGTTCCCAGGCTCATGCCGTCGGCGACCAGGTGGATGATCCGGCGCGGGGTGCCGGGCCCGAGACGGGCGGCGCGCGACGCCTCCTTAGGAGTTGAGTGGCGTGCGGAGGCGCCGGACGCGGTGCAGCCGGCGACCACGGACGACGTGGCCAGAGACGAAGCCTGGAGGAAACGGCGGCGATCGAGCATCCGGGAAGGAGAGTGGCTCGCCCGAGCGACCTCGCAAGCGTCTTTTCGGTGTCGGGCCAGTGGCAGCTTGCCAATCCGCGAAGCCGGTCGCCACACTGGGCTCTCCTTTTGCTTATGGCCGCCAGGCAACACTCCCCCCTTGTCCACTTCCTGCTGCCTTGGTTGATCGGAGCCGGCGCCTTGGTGGTGTATGGGCTGACCCTGCATCGTTGGGTGAGCTTCGACAGCGTGGGGACCGTGTCGAAGCTGGCGGGGTGGGACTGGAGCACCATGCACCTGGGGTCGCTCGTCCTTTTGGCGACCTGGCCGATCCGATGGCTTCCTCCGGCCTGGCAGGTGACCGGGGCGAACGTGCTCAGTGCGGTGCTGGCAGCGGCGGTCCTGACGCTCCTGGCGAGGTGCGTGGTATTGCTGCCGCATGATCGCACCCGCGACCAACGTCAGCGTGAACGGAGCGACTTCGCGTTTCTGTCGGTGCCGCTGGCCTGGGTGCCGCCGCTTGGGGCCGCGGTGATGCTGGCCTTCCAGCTGACCTTCTGGGAGCACGCGACGGCGATGACGGGGGAGATGGTTTCGCTGCTGGTCTTTGCCTCCTGCGTTTACTGTTTTCTTCGCTTTCGGGTGATGCAGGAGGACCGCTACCT